>NZ_SMMF01000961.1:234838-283235 GCF_009711355.1 Roseibium sp. RKSG952
TAATCGTGAAGCCCTTTTGCTTCAAGCGGTCCACAACACCTTTAATCGTCGCGACATCCATGGCGGCCAACCGGCCCAAGCGGTTTTGCGAACATTTTCCAAGCTCGGCAATTCGCACCAAAGCTGCAAATTGAGTGGGCGTCAGGCCTTCCAGGGTGTGCGACTGAAAAATCGAAGCGTGACGCTGATTGGCCAGACGCAACAAATAGCCGACCTGACTGTCGAGCAGATAGCTGTCGTCTGAGTCTGTCATGGTTGCTCCTGACCGGTATTTTCGTTTGTGTTATAATAAACGTCCGGGCGACCGCTACAATAGCCAGGGGTCATACCGCAAGGTAGGAATTGGAAATCTCAGGATTTTCGTCCAGATCCGCGAAACTACCTTCGAACCTCATCTCTCCTTTTTCTATGATATATGCCCGGTCCGAGACCAGCCGTGCAAAATGCAGGTTCTGTTCACTGATCAGTACCGACAAACCTTCGCGTTTCAATTCGGCTATGACACGCGCCATCTGTTCGACGATTACCGGAGCGATCCCTTCGGATGGTTCATCCAGCAAGACCAGTTTGGGGTTGCCCATCAGGGTGCGGGCTATGGTCAGCATCTGCTGTTCACCCCCAGACAACTGCTTGCCGAGGTTTTTCCGACGCTCATCAAGATTTGGGAACAGCTCGAACAGATGTTCCAGCGTCCATGCCGGGGCACCCGGGCGGGGTGGGCGACGACCGACCTCCAGATTTTCTTCAACGGTCAAATCACCAAATATCCGCCGTTCTTCCGGAACATAGCCGATGCCTGCGCGGCAAATGGCATGGGGCGTGCCACCCAGGATGCTGCGTTCGTCATAGTGAACTGTACCTGCAGTGTGGCGTACCAGCCCCATGATTGATTTCATTGTCGTAGATTTTCCGGCGCCATTGCGCCCCATCAGCGCGACAACTTCGTTCTCTTGGATATTCAGAGATACGCCGTTCAGAATCTGTGCGCGGCCATACCATGCACTGAGGTTGGTGACTTCAAGCATAGGCACCCTCCGCTTCGAAAACGCTGCCGCCGCCCAGATAGACTTCCTGTACCGTGGGGTTTGATCGGATTTCCGAGCCGGTGCCTTCAGCGATCAACTCACCCCGATTCAGGACAAGAATGCGGTGGGCATGGGCAAAAACCACATCCATGTCATGTTCAGTGAAGACGACGCTGACCCCTCCCTTTGCAACGATTTCTGCGGTCAGGGACATCAGTGCAAGTCGCTCGGAAGGGGCCATACCAGCGGTTGGCTCATCCATCAGCAATAAGGCGGGTTCGTGGGCGAGTGCGATCGCCAGTTCCAGCCGCTTGAGATCACCATAGGCCAGTTCTGAACAGGCGCGCCCGGACTGATCCTGCATCGAGACGAGCTCCAGCAATGCCATCGCCTCATCCACGTACAAATGTGTCGCACGAGAAAACAGGTCAAACACCCGACGATGATGCGAGATCAGCGCCATCTGCACGTTTTCGACAACTGTCATCGAAAGGAAAGTCGCCGTGATTTGGAACGTGCGGCCTACGCCCATTCTCCAGATTTTCCGCGGTGGATGGCCGATCAGGGCCTGGCCACGCAGCGAAACCGAGCCGGTATCGGGTTTCAAATACCCGTTCAGCATGTTGAAGCAGGTTGTCTTGCCTGCACCGTTTGGGCCGATCAGGGCCAGAAACTCACCTTCGTTCAGATCAAAGCTGACATCTTTAACCGCCTGCACGCCTCCAAAGCGTTTGGAAAGGTCACGTACCTCAAGAACCCGAGTCATGCCCGCTCTCCCTTCAGCATACGCAACAGTCGCTGAATGCCACCTGCGATCCCATCCGGAGCCAGCAGAACGACGACCAGTATGATGGCGCCGAAGATGAACCGCCAGTAATCCAGCCGTGTGACCCAGTCCTCAATCAGAACAAAGGCACCGGCACCCAGTATTGGTCCAGCCAGTGCGTGAATACCGCCCAGCAACACCATGATCAGGCCGTCGATACTCTGCGCAATCCCCAGACTGTCAGGAAAGACGCTGCCTTTGGAAAAGGCAAATACGACGCCGGCCAAACCTGCAAAACCTCCGGCCAGAACAAAGCCCATCCATTGGTGGAAGCGGGTATCGACACCGATCGCTTCGGCCCGGGTCTGGCTGTCGCGTATGCCGCGCAGCACGTAACCGAAGGGCGAGAATGCCGCGCGGCGCAACATCCAAATACCGCCAACACACAAAACAAAAGCGATATAGAAAAAGACCTTGTCCGAACTGGCCCACTTGGCAGGCCATACCCCAAGGATTCCATCATCGCCTCCGGTAAACTCCTGCCATTGGAAGGTGACCCCCCATAGGATCTGAGCGGCGGCCAGCGTGAGCATCGCCAGATATACGCCAGAAAGCCGTACGCAGAACCAGCCAAAGAACAGGGCTGCCATAGCGGCGCAGATCGGGCCAAAGATCATCGCCGGGAGCATTCCAAATCCGAGAAACTTGACGGCCATCGCCGCAGCATACGCCCCGACACCAAAGTAAGCGGCATGCCCGAAGCTGACCATGCCTCCGACGCCCATCATGAAATGCAATGACACTGCAAACAGCGTTGCCACCATCACATCCACCATCAGGACCGTCGTGAAATCGGCGGTGAAGAACGGGCTGAGTGCAAGAACGCCCAAAGCCGCAAAAAGAACCATTGCCGATTTCTGGTCCATCAGCGCTAGAGGCCGCTCGGGTTCTTCTGGCGCGCCTTTCTCGCTGCCCGGTTTTCCGAACAATCCATGAGGCCGGAAGATCAGGACGATCGCCATCACGATAAAGGGCAGGACAATCGAGATTTGGGGGAAAATCAGGATCGCAAACGCATTGAGAACCGAGATGAGAACTGCCGCGACAAATGCCCCTGAAACACTGCCCATACCGCCGATAACGACGACAACGAAGGCTTCGCCGATGATCGAAAGGTCCATTTGCAGCGACACCGCTTCACGTGGAATTTGAAGCGCACCGCCCAGCCCGGCCAGGAATGAACCCAGCACAAAGGCCGCCGAGAACAACCAGGCCTGATTGACGCCAAGTGCGCCGACCATTTCGCGGTCCTGTGTGGCTGCACGGACCAGCACACCCCAGCGCGTCTTGTGGAACAGCAACCAGATCGCCAGCAGCACGACAGGTCCGATCGCAATCAGGGCGAGATCATATTCAGGGATTGGCTCTCCCATGATCCGGACCGCTCGATCAAGTCCAGGCGCGCGCGGCCCCAGCAGATCCTCAGCCCCCCAAATCGCCAAAGTCGCATCCTGAAAGATCAGAACGACCCCAAAGGTTGCAACCAGCTGGAACAACTCGGGCGCATGATAGATGCGGCGCAGGATGGTCAGCTCGATCACGAGGCCGATCAATCCGACAATCATTGCAGCCAGAATCACACTGCCCCAAAATCCGATGATGCTGCCGCTCCAGATTGAGACCAGCGTATATGCGAGATACGCGCCGATCATATAGAACGAGCCATGCGCGAAATTCACGATCCGCGTAACGCCGAAGATGATCGAAAGCCCTGAAGCGATGAGAAACAGCGAAGACGCATTCGCCAATCCAGTCAGTAGCTGAGCAAAATAGAACCCCATCGGGCCACCGTCCCTTGTTCGTGTTCTTATTGTGGGGCGGGGCAACATATGCCCCGCCGATTTAGGCTTATTCCGCCGGACGCAGGGCTGTTGCGTCTTCTTCACTGGGCAGATAATCGGCCCCATCAGCATAGGCCCAGTCGACCATCACAGGGTTACCATCCACCATACCGGTCTTGCCGACATAGGCACCCATCGTGGACTGGTGGTCAGCCGCGCGGAAAGTGAATGGGCCGGTGGGGCTGGTGTCAACGGTCAGTCCCTCCATTGCAGCCAGCAATGCCTCGGTGTCTGTTGAACCGGCTTTCTCGAGTGCAGCAGCAATCGCCAGAACTGAGTTGTAGCCGACTATCGAACCCGTCTTGGGTGCTTCGCCAAATTTCGCGATATAGGCATCGGCAAAGGCTTTGTGGTCGTCGGTTTCGATATCTGTTGATGGATACCCGGTTACGATCCAACCCTCAGGCGCTTCACCCCCCAACGGAGCAAGATACTCGGGCTCACCAGTCAGAAGAGACGCCACATCGCGGTCTTCGAAGAGGAAGCGCAATGACCCTTCACGGACGAATTTTGCCAGATCACCACCAAATGTGACGTTGTAGATCGCATCCGGTTTGGCCGCTTCCAATGCGCGTACAGTTGATCCTGCGTCGATCTTGAACAATGGGGGCCACTGTTCTTCGACAAACTCCACATCAGGGCGCAATTTGGTCAGCTCTGATTTGAAAGCCTTCACCGCATCCTGCCCATAGGCATAGTTCGGCGCGACGGTGGCCCATTTCACAGCGTCCAGCTTTGCGGCTTGTTCCGCCAGCATGGCAGCCTGCATGTGGGTCGAGGGGCGCAGCCGGTAGGTGTATTTGTTACCCTTGGACCAAACGATCGCGTCTGACAGAGGTTCGGAGGCGAGGAACAGAACCTCTTTCTGTTTGGCAAAATCCGATACAGCCAGGCCAATATTGGACAGGAATGTACCAAAAATCAGCACGGCTCCGTCTTTCGAAACCAATTCTTCAGCGATGCGGATTGCGGTCGCCGGATCGCCGGTATCGTCGCGGCTGATGACTTCCAGTTGTTTGCCATTGACACCACCTGCGGTGTTGATTTGTTCAACAGCCAGCTGCCAGCCTTTTTTGTAAGGCTCCGTAAAAGCCGGAAGCCGGGTGTAGCTGTTGACTTCGCCCAGCACAATGGTGTCTTGGGCCAAGCCGCTGCCGGCAGTTAAGCCGGTCAATGGCAACGCGGCGAGCGCGCCAAGTACCGTGCGTCTGATCAGATTCATATCTAGTCCTCCCTATGATCATTTTTCACGGCCAGTTGTGCCCGGCTTCTTGGTCGTTGTCAGTGCCAGATTGAGGTCAATTACATTTTTAGCGTAGCCCGTCCTTGCCTTCTGCCTCTTCGGAGGTCAGCCCTCCAACGCGTGGCAATGGGCGGCCACTGTCTGTGACCGCGACGGCCACCATGATTTCATTGGCCCGAGGAGCATCGTTCAGCTGCACTTCGATCCCATCAAAATGAGAACGTACATAGGCCGCATCCTTGTGGCCCAAGGGTACATCCAAAACCTGTCCGGGACTGCCCATCTTCTTTGATGACGGAACCAGAGCGGCACCTTTCTCGACCTCTTTGCGCAACGGGGTGCCCAGTTTCGGATGCAGTATCGCAGCGGCATGCTCCAACTCGCCGTTTTCGCCGACCATCGCCGATTTGCCATAACTTTCGGCTTGTTTCGGTGTGATACCCAGGGCTTCGACGCAACGGCGGCCAAGCAGTGCGCCCAGTTCCGCACCTGTCTCCATCAACGGCGTCAGATCCTCGACATACTGTCCAGCGAACGGGTTTTCGATTACTGCGACGGCCACTGCCTTGCGGGTGGCAGGTGATATTTGCCGTCCTGCCTCGATGTGTGTTTCTTCGATGTTGACGGCAATCTTGCGAATTTTGGTCATCGCAGCCCATCCTCTCCTTTGATATCCCAAGCTTCAAGCCCGCCCGAACGCGAATGAACACGCGGCCCGGTGGTCATGACCAAAGCGAATGCAAGCTCTCCTGCGCGCGGCGCATCGTTGCTTCCGACCTCCATGCTGTCGAAGTGACTGCGAACGTAAGAAGCGTTGATGTGAGTGATTGGCACATCCAGCCGCGCACCGACGCCACCCACTTTCTTTGAGGACGGGACAATTGCATTTGCCTGGCCCAACAATTGCCGCATCGCGTAGCCACCGGGAGCGTGCCACAGCGCGCCATGCTCCAACTCTCCGGCTTCACCCACAAGAGAACCCTTGCCATAACCCTCGATGATGTCGGGTCCTCCCAGCATGTCGATGAGCTTTTGCGCCATTTCCAGTCCCAGTGGCTTCAGGTCTTCCATGAAGCCCGTGATTTCAGGCTCATAGCGCCCCGCGAACGGGTTGGAGATAATAGCGAGTGCCGATGCGCGGTATAGAGGTTTGTCCGGGGCAGGGCCGCCTTCGTGAAAAACTTCTTCCAGCGAAAAAACCGTTTTCCGCAGTTGAACGTCAGGCATATTCGGGAATCCTTTGTATTGAAGAAGATACCATCCGGGTCGGCCCGGTCTGGCAGCTATGACCCTGAAGCGAAAGATGAGCGGCGCTGATCAGGCCCCTGGCTCTCATGTCTTCGGCTGCATCAAGACCGCGCTGCAGGGCGTCGCGGATTACTGGTGCAGTGAGCGCGCCAAATGAAACCGGGACCAGGCGCGTACCCAGATCGGTGTCATCTCGTAGCTCAATGGCCGGGACGCGATGGATTGCGGGGTGATCGGGAAGATCGACGGCATTGGCGATCAAGGTTGCCGCCACATCTGCTTGCGCCGCGCTTTGTGCAAGCACGGTCACGCTGTCAGCAATACCCAGGCTCAGACTGCGCCCACCGCGACCGGATGTGGCTACCCCGCCGATTCTATCTTCGGCGCAAAGAGCGATGCGCCCTAATTCCTGTCCTTCAAGACCGCTCATCGAAATGTTGAAGGTCTGGCCCGGCCCGAGAAAAATGGCTATATCGCCGCCGTTGTTGACGGATGCACGGTTCAGAGATGCGGCATCGCGCATCGCGCTCAGCACGTCGTCGGCAACTGCCCCTGCGACAGCGGCCATGCGAGTGACAAAAACACGAGCATGAGCGCGCGCGGCCTTGTCCATGCGTCGGGCGATCTGGCCATTCGGGTATGGGCAGTCCGAGGTCAGGGGTTGTCGAAGTAGTTCAAGCTCTTCCACCAGTTCCTGCAGCACCGATTGGAACCGGCAGTGCGCGGCCTCAAACGCATGTTCCCGCTCACCTTCGGCGTCGACGATCAGGTCGATCGGCCCATGCTGCAGATGCAGCCGCTGTCCACAAGGAAGTATGGCGGAAACCGGTTTCATCTAGCCCGAAGTGCCTTTCGCCCATCTGTAGTTGGCAGAGGCCATCGGGTCTGGCTGGTTTTGGAACTGATCTACCTTGCGGGTCTCGTCTGAGACAACATCCGCAACGGGCTTGATTTCGTTCATGTGCCCACCCAGTGTCCCGTAGTCACTGACGCGCATGGTGAACTCGATCGGAGCAACAAGGGCAGGGGTCGGCACATATCCGAACGAGCCTGTGGGCATATCCAGGACATCCACCATCACGGTAATCCCACCACCAGGCCAGACAAAAGCTTCGGCCCCGCCGCAGGAGACGAATGTCAGTGAATCCTTGACGGATTTTGTCAGCCGCACCGGGTTTTCGGTGACTCCGGCGCGCAGGCTTCCGCCCGCGCCTCCCATGAACAGAACCGAACAGACCGAAGGTTCGCAATTCTCCGCAATCAGTTCAGCCGATGCCTTGAGCGCTGGAGGGATATCCGCAGACTGTGGTTTCAGATCAGCATCGAGTTCATAATATCCGTATTGCTCACCTGTGGTCGAGACCATCAACAGCTTCAGGCCTTCCCGCGCAAACTTCGCGTTGAAATCACCCAGAATCGTGAGCGGATCCTCAATATCCGTGCCACCCCAGCCAGTCCCCGGTTCGGCCACATTGAAATAGCGCCCGGGCGTCGAGCGGCGTCCGTTAATTTTGATGCCGGTCGGTTCGACATCCAGCAGTTTGCCTGCCTGATGCTCGGATAGTACCCCGGTGATGTGATCATCCACCACCACAACATCATCCACGTGATCGACCCACTGCTTGGCAAACATGCCGATCGTGGCGGATCCGCAGCCGACCCGCATCAGCTTTTCCTCGACCCCGTTGATAATGGGAGCCTTACCTGCCTGAACGACGACGGTGGTTTCGTGGCCCTCATCGCCGATCACCATCTCGACAGCCTCGCGGTTGCACAGCCGCAGCAGAGCGTCGCAGGTGACCCGCCCCTCTTTCTTGCTGCCGCCGGTGAGATGTTCAACCCCGCCCAGAGATAGCATTTTTGAGCCGTATTCTGAGGTCATTACATGACCGATCGGTTCGCCATCAACACGGACAATATCGCGCTCGTGCCCGATGTGACGGTCGGTGTCGATCTTAACCTTCACGCCGCAATACGAGAAAATCCCTTCAGTCACGACCGTGACCATGTCCACACCTTCGACCTCCTGGCTGACGATGAAGGGGGCGGGTTTATAGTCCGGATATGTCGTACCTGCACCCACAGCGGTCACGAATGGCCGTTTGCCCTGAACAATGTCACCGTCCCAGTCATTCGGGCCGGAGCTGTCCTTCATGAACGGCACAAGCCGGGTGTTTTCAGTACTTTCGATGATGGTCAGCGCGTCGAGTCGTACCAGATCTCCACCATGGTTTGCATAGCGATCGCAGGCTCCGGCTTTACCGTCTGCGATGAAGCACATCACCGGGCAGGCGTCGCATCGGATTTTCTCCGGCTTTGCACGATCAGTTGCCATTTTCGTTTTCCTTGATTGCCGCGCGCAGTCGGGAGGGTGTCGCGGGAAGCTGGTTCAACCGGACACCGCAGGCGCGTTTAATTGCATTCAGAAGAGCGGGCGCAGTTGGAATAAGCACATGCTCACCCAACCCTTTGGCGCCGTAAGGGCCATGGGCGTCTTCTTCTTCGATGATGATCGTTTCGATCGGAGGAATGTCACCTATGGTTGGGATCAGATAGTCGTGCAAGTTTTCGGTGCGGCCCGGGAGGTATTCCTCCATCAGCGTCATACCGAGCCCCTGGGCAATGCCGCCCTGCACCTGTCCTTCTACCAGCATCGGGTTGATTGCCTTGCCGACATCATGGGAGGCGACGAATTTCACAGGTTTCACGGTGCCCAGCTTTGTGTCCACTTCGACCACCGCCAGATGCGCGGCATAGCCGAATTGTGCGTAGGGCACACCCTGACCGTTTTCGTCCAATGGTTTGGTTGGCGGGTCATAGGTTTCCTCGGCCCGCAGGACATATCCCTTTGCATCGGCGGCGAGCGTGCTGAGATCGATCCGGTGGGATTGTCCGTTATCGTTCACCTCAAGCATACCTGCTGAAAGCGTGATCTTTGCATCCGGCCCGGCATTCACACGGGCCAGAATCTGCGCGCGCAATGCTTCACCTGACAGGCGCGCGGCGCTGCCCGATACATAGGTCTGACGTGATGCAGATGTTTTGCCCGCGTCTGGCGTGACGTCCGTATCGCTACCGATAAGCTCGATTAACTCAACAGGAACTCCCAAAGCCGTTGCAAAGATTTGTGTGATGACCGTGTTTGCACCCTGACCGATATCCATCGCCCCCTGATGCAGAACCAAAGTGCCGTCCGCCCGAATGCCGGACTTTATGGTCGAAGGGTTGGGCAGAGAGGTGTTGCCGCACCCATACCAGCCCGCAGAAACGCCGACGCCGCGCTTGAGAGTGTCATTGCGCGCGTTGAATGCCTCTGCCGCGTCACGTTCCGCTCTCCAAGCGGGTTGCAACGCCTCGAGGCAAGCGCGAATGCCGACACCCTGCTTGAAGACCTGACCGCAAACTGTAGGTGTTCCATTTTCAAGGGCATTTCGAAGGCGAAACTCAAGCGGGTCCATATTCAGCTTGTCCGCCAACTCGTCAAACAGGCTTTCTTGAGCAATTGCAGATTGAGGAACACCAAATCCACGAAACGCCCCGGACGGCGGACAGTGCGTGTGAATGCCTTTGGCCTCGGCGCGATAGTCCGCAATTTTGTAGGGGCCTGAGGCGTGGACCGGCACCCGATTTGCGACGGTTGGCCCCCAACTTGCATAAGCACCTGTGTTGAACAGACCGTCAAATGTCATGCCGCTGACCCGGCCATCGTTTGTAGCGCCAATCGTTACCCAAATGTCCGACGGATGGCGTTTGGTTGTCGATTGCATAGACTCGGTGCGTGAGTATGTCAGACGAACAGGTTTTCCGGTTCGTAAGGCTGCAAGAGCAAGATAGGGCTGCACCGAAAGGTCAAGTTTGGAGCCGAACCCTCCTCCGACACCCGTCGGTATGATGCGTATTTGATCACGGGGCATGCCCAGAACGATTTCCAGCGAATCCAGATCCATGACCGGTGCTTGAGTACATGCATGCACTTCAACGCGGCCATCCACGATCTCGGCATATCCGGCTTCCGGCTCAATATAGCCATGCTCGATGAAACCTGAGCGAAAGTAACCTTCGGCAACCACGTCAGCCCGCGCGATGGCTTCATCCGGGTCACCGCATTTGACGAATCCGCCACACATGACGTTGCCGTCACGCCCGTCATGCAACTGCGGCGCCTCTGGTGTCATTGCTTCCTGAATAAGCAGGGAAGCCGAGCGCTCGTCCCAGCTTACAGGGAAGGAGTTCGGATCGAAGGTCGCCATCATCTCAGGTGTACCAACAACTGCGGCAACCGCCTCGCCGCGAAACCGCGCCTCGGTTTCAGCAAATACCGGCTGGTCGGCGAAATCGGGGATTACACCAAATATGTTACGGCCCGGAACATCGGTTGCTGTCAGAACCGCCTCGACGCCCGAAGTATCCTGAACCCATGTTTGCAAATCCCCAAAGGTGAAACCCGCCCGATGATAGGGCGAGCGGATTACGGCGATTTCCAGCGTGCCAGATGGTGCGACATCGTCGCCAAACAGCTCAGCCCCGGTCACCTTGTCATGGCCATCCACCCGGCGGATGGCATCTCCTGCATGACCGATGGATGGTGTCGGTTCAGTTGCGGTTCCTGCTGCAACCACTGCATCGATGATCTTACGATATCCGGTGCAGCGACAGAGGACGCCTCCAAGCGCATCCTGAACCTGTTGAACGTCTGGTTGGGGCGTCTCGCGAAGCAACGCAACAGCTGCAGTCATCATTCCGGGCGTGCAGATCCCACATTGGGCGGCACCATGGTTCTGAAAACTCGTTGCAAGCTGTTTCGTGATCAGATCGTTCTGTGATAGTCCGCCGAGCGTTTCAACCGAGCGACCTGCGACCTGTTGTGCCGGCATAAGGCAAGCACAGACAGGATCACCATCGACAAGTACTGTACACGCGCCACAGTCTCCGGCATTGCACCCAATCTTGACGTCACGCGCGTTGAGACGCTCGCGAAGAGTATCAGAAAGACGTTCGCCAACCCGGGCAACTATACTGGCGACCTGCCCGTTCAGAAGGAATTCGGTTGTGATTTCATCGGCCGGCTTATCCATGGAACTGACCCGCCTCTTTGATCGCTCTGGCACATTGTTCTGCGGCAGCTTCCAGCCGGTATCCGGCACTGCCGCGAACGTCATCAATCGGGCTGAGAGAGTTCAGATGATCCGGGCTGACCCTGACATCTTCGATCTGTTGACCAATTAACTCCTGCTCGAGTTCGGGCAGACGTTGCGCCACTGCGGAACACGCCCCCACTGCGACACGTGCATGATTGATGCGGCCATCCTGATCCAGATTTATGACCGCCGAGGTCATCGTGATCGAGATTACCAGATACCGTCGGGCACCCAGTTTCTCAAAATGCCCGACGGATCCTTTTGGCGGATCGGGCAGATAGATCGCGGTAACCATCTCATCATCTGCCAGCGCAGTCCGGCGCACGCCGGTAACGAAATCCTGTAGCGAAAGCTCCTGAACCCCGCGGACCGAGCCAATTTCGACGCTGGCATCCAAGGTTAGCAGGGGTGGTACGCCATCTGCTGCCGGAGACGCATTACACAGGTTTCCGGCAACCGTTCCACTGTTTTGAATTTGCAGGCTTCCAACCTCACGGGCTGCGGCTTGCAATCCGCGAAACGCAGGGGGCAGATTTGCACGCGCTACGTCCGTCCAGCGTGTCGCTGCCCCTATTTTCCAGCGCTTTTGGTCAAAGGTGACGCCTGCAATCCCGTCAATCCGGGTGACATCCATCATATCGGTACACAATTCGTGACGCTGCCGGGATGGAAAGAAGTCTGTTCCGCCGGCGATTATGGCAAGGTCCTGAGAGGCGAGCAAACTGAATGCTTCGTCAAATGAACCTGGTGTTAGATACCGCAATGCTGTCATTCCTGATGGCGAGCTTTCTGTTTGTGTACTAATGATATTAGGCAATCGAAAAAAAAGTCAACGATTTGTTTGAGGATCATTTGCTCTTCCGTGGAAGGCTGGCGCTGGGGGCTGCAATTTCACCAAGATTGCCGATTACTGTCATATTTTTATGGCTCAACGAACCAGATGGCGGTTCCATTGGCCTTTGCGTCGGGCTGGCTGCTCTTACTTGGGCGAGTCAAAGAAATGCTGATTCCGGAACTCACTTTTCATCAGTAATTCGTTGACACACTAACATTCCCTAGCAACTATAGTGATCGATCACTCACCTAGATGTGAATCCACTGGCGGATCAAAATCGACCGCTTGATGTCAAAAGGGAGGAAGAAATGAATAAGTTCAAATTGATGCTGGCAAGCGTTGCGATAACTGCATTGACCGCAGGCGCCTCAGTTGCGCAGGAAAAGGTGCGAATCGCATTCATCGATCCGCTATCCGGCCCATTCGCAACCACCGGCACGCAAGGGTTGGCTATCTACCGCCACAGCGTCAAAGAGCTGGTTAACGAGCCCGGTGCTTTGCTAGAGGGGCAAGCCGAATTTGAGATGGTACCCTTTGACAACAAAATCAGCGCCAAGGAATCATTAATCCAGCTACAAGTGGCGATGGATCAGGGTATCCGCATCATTGCGCAGGGCGCATCTTCTGGGGTTGCCAACGCGCTGACCGAAGCCGTGGCGAAGCACAATCGCCGCAACCCCGATGACCCGGTCATCTTCCTCAACCACTCAGCCGTGGATCCAGCCCTGACAAACGACAAGTGTCAGTTCTGGCATTTCCGTTTTGATGCGAATGCTGACATCAAGATGGACGCCCTGACCGACGACATTGCAGCCAACCCGGATATCAAAAAGGTCTATATCATCGGCCAGGACTACTCCTTCGGCAAAGCCGTTGCTGCAGCGGCACAACGATTCCTTAAGGAGAAGCGCCCTGATATCGAGATCGTCGGGAATGAGTTGCACCCGATCGGCAAGGTCAAGGACTTCACACCTTACGCGCGCAAGATTGTAGGCTCGGGCGCAGACGCAGTAATCACCGGCAACTGGGGCGGCGATATGGTCGGTCTTGGCAAGGCGGTCATGGGCGCTGGCTTCGACAAGCCTATCTACACCTACTATGGCGCAACGTCCGGCATTACAGCAGCCTTTGGTGAAGAGGGTGACGGCATCGTAAAACTGGTTGGCGCCGGTCAGGTCAATCCTCCGGCAACCCCGGAAGCCCAGGAATTCGTCGGCGCGTTTTATGAATCCTTCCCGGATCTCGATTTTGGCCAACCACAAATGGCAAACGTCGCCCCGATGCTGGCCGCTGCAATCAACGAGGTCGGCAACGCAACGGATATCAAAGCAATCGCCTATGCTCTGGAAGGTATGGAGTACGACAGTATCGTCACCGGCAAGACCGTCATGCGCGACAGCGATCATCAGGTGATCCAGACCGTGACGGTGCAGGGCCAGACACCAGACGATATCCTGTTCGAGTATGACAAATCGGGCCGCGGCATGGTTGCCGAAACCGTTGTCGAGATGGCCTCTGCAGACTCGTCCACAACGTGCGAGATGAAGCGCCCTTAACCCACTCACCGCTCTGGCGGGCCGTTTGTTTTCAGGCGGGCTGCTGGGTCACCACTCTATCAATTCAGGGAGACAAGCAATGGCGCTGTTCCTCGTGAACGTGTTGGATGGGTTTGTGACCGGACTGCTGCTGTTCATGCTATGCAGCGGCCTGACACTTATCTTTTCCATGATGGGCGTTCTGAATTTTGCCCATGCCAGTTTTTACATGCTGGGTGCCTATTTCGCCTATCAGATCAGTCTGGTCACAGGATTCTGGGTCGGCCTGATCATCGCGCCACTTATTGTCGGAGTTATCGGAGCCTTCATCGAACGTCACGGGCTCAGACGGGTGCATAAATATGGCCATGTGCCCGAACTGATATTCACCTTCGGTCTTGCCCTGTTGATCGAAGAGACGGTTCAGTTCTTCTGGGGAAAAAGCCAGCTTCCGTTTTCGGAACCAGAAACGCTGGACTTTGCCGCCTTTTCAATCGCCGGCAATTCTTTCCCAGCCTACAAACTCTTCATGATCTTTGTCGCGATGGGGATCTTCCTGACACTGCTTTACATCCTAACCAAGACCCGGATCGGCATGACCATTCAGGCGGCGCTCAACTATCCCGAAACCGTCCAAAATCTCGGGCACAACGTGCCTCTGGTGTTCATGTGTGTCTTTGGCGTTGGCACGGCTATGGCAGGTCTGGCTGGTGTCATCGCAGGGCCGGTTCTGGGGGTTTTCCCGGGGATGGCTGTGCAACTGGGATCAATCGTCTTTGTCACAATTGTAATCGGCGGGCTCGGGTCGCTTTGGGGTGCGTTGGTCGCATCCCTGATTATTGGCTGGATGCAGACCTTTGCCACAGCTTATGACATCACGGCCGAGCAGGTGCTGACTGCCATCGGCTTTACCAAGCCTGAATTGATCTGGGATCATCCGTTGCAGGATCTGTGGACACTGACACTGCCGCAGTTAGGGCCGATCCTGCCCTATCTGCTGATGATCATCGTACTTGTCCTTCGCCCGCAAGGTTTGATGGGGAACCGCGAGTCATGAGTATCGCAAGTAAAACCCCTTTGACGGCGGGTACGACGCGGCTGATTTCGCTGTCGACAACGGTACCCTGGGCGTTCGCTGTGTTATTTCTTCTATGCCTGCCCCTGGTGTTTCAGACCAGTTCGGCCCTGACAATTATGAACCAGATGGCCATCACCATCGTTTTTGCGCTCAGCTACAACATGTTGCTGGGGCAGGGGGGAATGCTGTCCTTTGGCCACGCGGTCTATATGGGCCTTGGCGGATTTTTTGCCATGCATGTGATGAACATGGTCGAAGACGGTTTGTGGTTGCCACTGCCGCTTCTGCCGGTTGTCGGTGGCTTGTTTGGCTTGGCATTTGCCTTCCTCATCGGCAGTTTTTCAACGCGCCGCGCCGGAACCGTATTTGCGATGATCTCACTGGGTGTCGGCGAACTGATCGCCGCCTGTTCGGTCATCATCGTTGTGTTCTTTGGTGGTGAGGAGGGGATTTCGGGTGATCGCACCATGGGCCCGCCGGTCTTTGGCTATGAGTTCCTGACTCAGCAAGAGGTCTATTACCTGACCATCTTCTGGCTGCTGCTGGCCACGTTGTTGATGTATCTGTTTTCGCGCACGCCTATCGGTCGGATCGCCAACGCAGTACGCGACAATGAAGAGCGCGCCGAATTTCTGGGCTACTCTCAACGCAATGTGCGCTGGATTTCCTTCTGTGCTTCGGGCTTTTTTGCCGGGGTGGCAGGATCCTTGTTTGCTATCAATTTCGAAATCCTGACCGAAGAAAACCTGAATCTTGCCACCTCTGGTTCAATTCTGCTGGTGACGTTCATTGGTGGGGCTGGCTTTTTTGTTGGGCCGATCATCGGTGCCGTGGTTTTCACTTTGCTGCAAACGGTTCTGGGGCTACATACCGAGCTTTGGGCGCTGTATCTGGGTATCCTGTTTGTTGCCTGTGTGATGTTCTTCCCGTCGGGCTTTGCCGGGCTGATAGCGATGCACCGCCGACCGTTCTCACTTGGTAAACTGCACCTGCTGATCAAGCCATATCTCAAAGTTGCGATCCCCTCGACCACCAGTGTTTTGTCATTGGCGGCCATTCTGGAAATCCTGTTTCACAAGCGCCACGGCTATGGCGGAGATCACGGGATGGAGCTGTATGGGATCGCTTTTGACAGCGGCGGCTATCACGCCATCGCCTTTTCGGCGCTCATCGCTGCCATATCCCTGTTTCTCGTGTCACGTGTGCTGCCGGAAATCCGGGCCGTCTGGGAAGAAGCAAACCACGCAGGAGGTCGGGGATGAGCGTTCCGGCAATCGAGCTGAAAAAACTTCAGAAGAGCTTTGGCCTGGCCAGCATCATTCAGGGTGTGGATCTGCAGATCGCAAAAGGTGAGCGGCACGCGATTATCGGTCCAAACGGGGCCGGGAAATCCACGCTGTTCAATCTGATCACGGGTCGCTTTGCGCCAACTTCAGGTGGGGTATTCCTTCACGGTGAAGAGGTCAGCGGTATGAAGCCGTTTGAGATCAATCGCCGTGGCCTCAGCCGGTCTTTCCAGATCACCAACATCTTTCCGAACATGACCGTATTCGAAAATATCCGCTGTGGGTTGTTGTGGACGATGGGGTATCGCTATTCCTTTTGGCACATGATCGGGCGGCAGCATGATGTTACTGAAAAGGCTGATGAGATCCTTGAGCAGATCAATCTGACCCAGCGCCGGAATGAACTGGCGGGAACGCTGGCCTATGCCGAACAGCGCGCGTTGGAGATTGGGATTACCATTGCTGGCGGAGCTGACATCATTCTGCTGGATGAACCTTGCGCGGGTATGAGTCATTCGGAGACCGATTTGATAGTCGACCTGATCCGCAAGGTGACCGAAGGCAAGACACTCATGATCGTCGAGCACGACATGGGCGTGATTTTCGATCTGGCCGACAAGATTTCGGTTCTGGTCTACGGCGAGGTGATCGAGTCTGAAACGCCGGACATCGTGCGCGCCTCGGCCAAGGTGAAAGAGGCCTATCTGGGCGCAAGTTTGGAAGAGGAGGCGGTGTGATGCTTCAGGTCACTGACTTGCACGCCTATTACGGCAAGAGCCACATCCTGCAGGGGGTCAACCTCGAGGTGGGCGAGGGTGAGATCGTCTCGCTGCTGGGTCGCAACGGGGTCGGGCGATCGACCACCTGCAAGGCCATCATGGGAGAGGTCGCGCCACATGGTTCGATCCGCTTTCGCGGGGATGAACTTGCCGGGCGCAAGAGCTTTGAAATCGCCAAGGCAGGCATCGGTTATGTGCCTGAAAACAGGAATATCTTTCCTGGCCTCACGACCCGGCAGAACCTGATGCTTGGCCTGAAACCGGGTCAGAAAGACGGCGATGGTCGATGGCGCATGGAGGACATGTTCGAGATGTTCCCCAACCTGCGCCGCCGCGCAGATGTGGATGCATCGGTCATGTCGGGTGGTGAAAAGCAAATGCTCACCATCTGTCGCGCGCTCATGGGGGATCCCGACTTTATCATGATCGATGAGCCAACCGAAGGTCTGGCTCCAAAGATAGTTGAGCAAGTCGGAGATCTGCTTGTGCAGATCGCCGAGCGGGGCGTTTCGATCTTGTTGGTTGAACAAAAGCTGACCATTGCCTTGCGCGTGACCAACCGGGTCTATGTCATGGGTCATGGCCACATGGTCTATGAGGGTACGCCACAGGATCTGAAGGAAAATGCTGACATCCGACAGGAATGGTTAGAGGTCTGACGAATTAGCTCTGTAGTGCCGGGGCAGTTGACAAGGTCAACGGGAGCCTGATCCAGGCTCCGTTTCATGTGATTATTTCTTCAGGAACGGGCCTATGACCTTGAAGAATTTCTTGCCATAGGGTGGTCGCAGGGCCTTGAAAACACCATCCATGTTGATCTGCTTGAAAACAGCTTTTGCATGACTGAAGCGTTTGAAGCCGTGGATACCGTGATATGAACCCATGCCGCTGGCACCGACACCGCCGAAAGGCAGCGACATCTGAGTCATATGCGTGATGGTGTCGTTGATTGTGGCACCACCGGAAATGGTGTTTTCCACCACCTTTTGTTGCTCAGCCTTGTCCCGGGCGAACACATAGGTCGCAAGAGGGCGCGCGCGATCATTGGCAAAGGCAATCGCTTCATCCAGCGAGTCATAAGGCAGGATGGGCAAGATCGGCCCAAATATCTCGTCCTTCATGGCTTCAAGTTCCGGGTCGGCGTCGATGATCAGGGTCAGCGGCAGGATTTTCTCGTTCGAGGCGGAAAGGTCCTCGTTTGCCGGATTCACCTCGACGATGCGCGCACCGGCGGACCGGGCCTGTTCGACCAGCCCTTTGAGCCGTTCGAACTGCCGATCCGAGATGATGTGGGTGCAATCGGGGTTGCCGGACAGGGTTGGAAGCGACTCGGCGACCTTGGTGGCAAAGGCGGTCGCGAACTCCTCCATGCTGGCGCGCGGGACCAGAATGTAGTCCGGCGCAAGGCAGACCTGACCGGCGTTGAAGATCTTGCCTGCTGCCAGCCGGGCGACTGTTATTTCCATATCTGCGCTGGGGGCGATGAAGGCCGGGTTCTTGCCGCCCAGTTCCAGTGTAGTCGGGACCATGTTCTCGGCCGCAGCGCGCAAGACATGTGGCCCGATGGTGCTGGCGCCAGTGAATAGCAGGTGGTTGAATGGCAGGCCGGTAAAGGCCTGAGCCACTTCGACGCCCCCAGTGGCTATGGCAACCTCATGTGGGGCAAACTTGGCTTCGAGTAGCGATTTCATCAGGTCCGAAGTCCGGGGTGTGTATTCCGACGGCTTCAGCATGACCGAGTTGCCTGCGGCGAAGGCCTCGGCCATTGGTCCGATGGACAGGATGATGGGGAAGTTCCACGGGCTGATGATGCCAATCACGCCCAGCGGTTGATAGTGAATTTGCGCGCGGGCGCCCAAAAGGCCCAAGGGAAACTCGGGCGAGGCTTTCTCAGGGCGCATCCAGCGGTCCAGATTCTTCCGTGCGAACTTAATCTCTTTCAGGGTGCCGACAATATCAGCCGCGATTGTCTCATGCCGTGACCGGTTCCCAAAGTCCGCGGAAATGGCGTCGATAATGTCATCCTGGCTATCCACGATCAGATCAATCAGACGCGTCAGACGATCTTTCCGCTCGGACGCGCTTGGCGCGCCATGGATGGCCAGATGGGTCTTTTGTGTTTCCAGTAGCGTCGAGAGGCGTTCGAAGGGGCTGGGGTTGTGATCGTTCACTTGGGCCTCCTGTTTGGTCCTGCGGGCGTAGCTAAACTTATCGCTGGTTGGTGCGCCTGTTCCAATTCCTGAATCAACAGCCTGGGTTTTCATTTGATGATGCCGGGCTGCGATGGCCGCGTTGACATTGGATCAATTATGTGGAAGTAAGTGAACGTACACTAAAGTGTAAGAGTGTAGAATGACCCTGACCACCGAAGACAGGTTCAAATCCGGCATGCAATTGCTTGCGGCCTCGACGAACATCGTGACCTCAGAATACCAAGGCGAGAGAGCTGGTATGGCCGCGACAGCTGTTTGTTCGCTGACGGCTGATCCGCCCGCACTGCTGGTGTGCATTAATCGCACCGCCCGCACATATGGTACCGTAATGGATAGTCGAAAATTTGCTGTGAACCTCGTGCCTGACGACATGACTGAAGTGGTTGGCGCCTTCTCCTCAAAGGCAGACAAGGAACAGCAGTTTCAGATGGCCGGAACCTGGGGCAGGGGTGATTTGGACCTGCCTGTGTTGAAAGAGGCCGTTGCCTCATTCGAGTGTGAGGTCGAAAGTTGGGCCAATACGAAAACACATGCGGTGTTCTTTGGATTGGTCAGGCAGGTTTATCTGAACCCGGATAAGTCGGCGTTGATCTATGGGCGCAAGGGTTTTCACAAACTGACGCCACTCGGCAAATGATCGAGTGATTATATGCGTGTTTGGTATTTTTGCGGGAGGTAGGGAGCCTCCCGTAAGCGCTGTCAAGCCCAGCCTGGGAATCTCCTGCCAAGATTGAAGAGTTCTTCGTTGACAGCCCAATGTATCTTGCTTGATAGTAAGAAAGCGAACGTTCACTAACTTAAGTATTGATAGGAGGCGCCGATGCCGACGCTTGGCCAGTTGATTGATCGAAATGCAAATCGCTTTGGTGATCACGACGCATATGTCGAACTGGACCGCCGTCGCAGTTGGCGCGATCTTGGCAAGCGTACAGATGTTCTGGCCCACGCCTTGCAGGGTTTGAATGTGAGAAAAGGGGATCGCGTTGGTGTTATCCTGCCTGACTGCATCGAGATGGTGGAGACGATCGGTGCCTGCGCAAAGACCGGCGCGATCCGCGTGGGTTTAAACTATCGTTTGGCGCCGCGCGAGATTGGGGCCCTTATCGACGACGCCGGCATCGATGTTTTGTTTGTGCAGGCAGTTATGGTCGATATCGCCAAAGAGGCCCTGAACGCCAGCAAACGCCAGCCCATCCTGATTGGAATTGGTAGCGATCATGGTTTTGATCTGGACTATGAGGCGCTGCTCAGCGCTGAGATGGGTTCCGGGACGTTCGATCAAACACCGCATGATCAACTTATGATCTGCTATACGACCGGATCGACCGGATTGCCCAAAGGTGCCATCTATCCACATCAGATGATGATGGAGTCCATGGCCGCAATCGCGCTTGCCGAAGGTGCTACTCCGGATGATGTTTGGCTGCATGCGATGCCGGCCTCCGGTATTCCGATTATGCATCTTCTGCGCAACATGTTTCACGGTTCCAAATGTGCAATCATTGGCGAGTGGGATGCTGAAATCGCGTTGAAGCTTATCGAACGTGAACAGGCCACCATTTGCGTTCTTGTTCCGACCATGTTGAATGGATTGCTTACCTCAGGCCAGATCACCAGGTACAATTGTTCCTCGATCCGACAGCTTGGTTATGGATCGGCACCGATCCCTCCTGCGACTGTTCGCGAGGCGCTCAAGGCGTTTGGCTGTGAGTTCCTGCAGATGTTCGGCACGACCGAGCTGATGGGGATGGGTATGATGCTGACAGCCACGGACCACGAGCGCGCGCTGAAGGATGGACATGACTGCCTAGAAAGCGCGGGTAAACCCTTGTTCTTTGTTGATGTACGTGTGGTTGATGATGCCGGGCAGGAGCTTCCTCGGGGTGAGGCAGGCGAGTTGTTGATCCGTTCGCCTTTTGTCATCCCGGGCTACTGGAATCAGGCCGTTGAGTATTCCGAGACTGTGCGCGACGGCTGGCTGCATACGGGTGATATCGCGCTGATTGATGCCGAAGGATATGTGCACCTGAAAGACCGTGCTAAGTTCCGGATCAAGTCAGGCGGATACAACGTATTCCCGGTTGAAGTCGAAAACTGTCTGGCTGAGCATGACGCAGTGGATGAAGTCAGCGTATTCGGCCTTCCGGATCCCAAATGGGGTGATCGCATACATGCGGTGGTTACGCTGCATGCCGACCAAACCACCAGCGGCCCTGATCTGCGCGAGTACTGCCGGGGCAAGATTGCAAACTTCAAGATTCCCAAGCGTATAGAGATTTGGGAGACGCTGCCAAAAGGTCCGACCGGGAAGATTCAGAAGCGTGAGATTATCGATATTTGCGGAAGTTCGGATAACCGCGAGTTGACCGGGCATACCTAAAGTTTAACCTGGTGTGCCGATGAGGCATTCCGAAAGCAGATAAGTGCTGACGCCGTCAGGCGTTGCGCGCTTTGTCCACCCACTAACCTGTTAATTTGCCAGTTTGGTGATGCCAGTTGCTGCCCCTGTCTGCAGAATTGGCACAGCCGGGCGGTCATCATTTAGTTTGCCCGTAATCGATGGGCGCCGATCGGGAGCGCCAGATCATACGCCGTGTGAATGACCGCACATGCGCATCGATTTGCCAAGACGCGACAATTCATCCTGTCCGACAGAAAATAAATAATCACAATTGACAATAAACTTGTGAGACATAAATTGTCAAAAATGATCATTAATGCCACTTCCGCTCCGCGGGCCTGGTCATCACCCATAATCCAACTCAGGAGATTCTGATGTCACAAAACGCGCGCGTCAGCCGATTTCTGATGCAAGCCACACTTGGTGCCGATCAAGCACTCGTGGATCAGGTCAAAGCCAAAGGCATGGAGCCATGGCTGATGGAGCAACTCAAGTCCGCTCCGATTGCCAATAACGTGTATGAGACCAGAACGCGTGAGATCTGGCAGAGTTTTCGCCAGAGAATGGTGGCAAAACACGGAGCAGCCGCGCTGAATGGCGAAGGCAACAATCCGGCCCTGCCGTATAAATGGTATTTTCACATGGCGTGGTGGCAGCACCTGTTGTCTCAACGACAGGACATGCTCCGGCAGCGCGTTGCATTGGCATTGTCCGAGCTTCTGGTGATATCGGATAACTCGTCGCTCGAACTCGATGCTGTGGGTATGGCCAGCTACTATGACATTCTCTACCGCCATGCATTCGGGTCCTACGCAGATATGCTCTACGAAGTGTCGATGCATCCCACCATGGGCATCTATCTGAGCCATATGAACAATCAAAAGGCGGTGCCGGAGAAACACATCCATCCTGATGAAAACTATGCGCGTGAGATCATGCAGCTGTTTTCCATCGGCTTGTTTGAGCTGAACCCCGACGGCAGTGAAAAACTGGATAGCGCCGGAAACCCGATCCCAACCTATGACAACGCCGATATCCGCGAAATGGCGCGGGTTTTCACCGGACTGTCAGCGGCAGCCTACCGGTACGAGTGGACCACCAGCTTCTGGCAGGATGACTACAACGGTTACCCTGTCGGCTTCGACGACGGCATCGAAAAATCGTACAAGACCGTACCGTTTGTCTCGATGACGCAACCGATGGTTTTTCACGAAGACTATCATGATCGCGGGCCCAAAAAGCTCCTGAATGGGCATATCGATCTGCCGGGCGGACAAAGCGGCGAAGAAGAAGTTTGGGAGGTCGTTCAGCGCCTTGTGACGCATCCTTCGACCGCACCTTTCGTTGCCCGCCACATGATTGCGCGGCTGGTTACATCGAACCCCAGCCCAGATTATGTCAGAACCGTCTCCGAGGCGTTTGGACCAAACGGTGATATGGCCTCGATGGTCTATGCGATCCTGGCTTACCCGTTGGCGGCGCCGGTTTCAGACACCGTCTTGCCGGGTGGCCGGCAGGATGGTGACCTGTACGTGCAAAGCCAGAAGCTCAAATCGCCGCTGCAGCGCATTACTCAGCTTATGCTGGCGTTCAATGCCCGGAATGAAAGCGGCAAGTACTGGCTGCTGGGCGATGATATTCAGGATGCGCTGGCGCAGCACCCATTGTCGGCGCCAACCGTGTTCAACTTTTACAAAGCTGATTTCGTTCCTCACGGAGGGCTTGAGGACAAGGGGCTGGTTGCGCCTGAATTCGAATTGCATACGTCGTCGACTTCGATCGCTTGGATCAACCAGATGTATCAGTGGTTCTTCGGAGAATGGTTGCCCATCGTATCGACACAGATCGGTGCATCGGAAGAGGGCAAGATGGTCCCCGAGATGTGGCCCGAAGCACTGGAGAAAGAAACTCAGGATCATCTGAAACTTGATCTCGATGAAGCTATCGAGATTGCAAAGGATCCGGGGCAACATGATGCACTGATTGATCAACTGTCCGAGTTGCTGACCGGTCGACCGGAATTGGCGATCAAACCGCAGATCAAAGAAGCGTTCAGGCTCTATGCCAATGAACCGGCATGGGTCGTTCAGACCATCTTGTTCATGATTACGATTTCACCCGAATTCACCGTGCAGGAGGCTTGAGCCATGGCAAAATTCGCACTTTCCCGCCGTCAATTCATTCAGACCGGAGCTGCAGCCGGTGTCTGGTCCATGAGCCGGACTGCGCCGTCCTTTGCCCTGCCGGGTGGAACGCCCCTGTCGATTGCTCCCGCGCGAAAAGCACTGGTTTTCATCATGCTGGATGGCGGCAACGACAGCTACAATATGCTGGTGCCCATTGATGATATCCATCATCGCCAATACGCAGAGACCAGATCCAATCTTGCTCACAGCAAGAAAGAACTCTTGCCGCTTGAGGGTTATACAGATGCCAATGGCCGCACCTTCGGTCTGCATTCGGCAATGCCCGAGGTCCGGGATTTGTTTGATCAACGCAAGCTCAGTTTTGTCACCAATGTTGGCCCGATGATCGAGCGGGTGACAAAAGAGAGCTTTCTGAACGGCTCGGCCCGTATTCCTCTTGGCCTGCTGTCCCACGCTGATCAGTTCAAACACTGGCAAACCTCACGTCCGGATCAGCGTCTGAACAAGGGCTGGTTCGGGTATTTCGCAGATGCACTTCAGCCCTCGAAATCCGAACACGAGATTGCCATGAACATCTCGCTGGCTGGCAACAACATCGTTCAGAACGGAAACAGCAGCCTGCCTTACGCCATTACCGAAAAAGGCAGCACCGGCTTCTACGTAACCGAAGAGCAGTCGATCCTGAACGAAACCATCAAGGCAAGTTTCGATAAGCTGATGTCGGCAAGCTACGATGGCGATCCGTTCAAGGAAACCTACCTGAACCTGACCCGGACTGCTCAGGCGCAACACGAGGTTTTCAAAGCCGGCACCAAGGATGTTTCGGTTCCCACCGCTTTCTCGGAGACACCGCTCAGCCAGGAACTGCGCAAGGTCGCTCAAACCATTAAAGCGTCAAGCGAGCTGGGCTTGCAGCAGCAAACCTTCTTCCTGCGCTATATTGGCTGGGATCATCATGATGAACTTCTGGATACCCAAGCGGGCATGTTGCGAATTCTCAGCCGGGCATTGGGTGAGTTTCAGACCGCTCTCATCGAAATGGGACTGGACGACCAGGTCGTGACTTTTACCGGATCAGATTTCGGCCGCACGCTCACGTCAAATGGCAATGGCACCGATCATGGCTGGGGCGGCAACACGATTGTCATGGGAACGCCGGTCAATGGTGGGCAGGTCTTTGGTGACTACCCGGAACTTGGATTGGATAGTGACAATCCGTTGGATGTCGGAAATGGAGTACTCATCCCGACGACTTCGACAGATCAGCTATATGCTGGATTAGCCCATTGGTTCGGCACGCCTCATGATCAATTGGATATGCTGTTTCCGAACCTGCATCGGTTCTCGATGCCCGGGCAGAGCAGCAATCTCAAGCTGTTCGGATAGCGAGTAGCATTAGCGTCATCAGAAGAAACGAAACAAAATGCTCTGCGGACCTCCGCCGGAAAGCCGGGGGTCCGCTTTGTCTATCTGGGTGCCTCAAATCAATGGTCTCATTGAGCTTGCGCATGTGGGGGAGGGGGGTTGACCCTAACGGCGTTTGAGAGAAAGAAACGGATAAGGTCTAAACTCCATTGATTGGAAAGCTTGTCTTGTCGCAGATCACCGTCATAAGCGTTTGTTACAACAGCAGCCGGGTTCTGCCGGAGATGCTGAGTTCGATCCCCGAAGGCGTGCCCGTCATACTGGTCGACAACGCATCGGATGATGTCGAAACAATTCAGCAAATGGCCGATGCGCGGGGTGCGACTCTGATCAGAAGCTCTGAGAATGCCGGTTTCGGCCGGGCCTGCAATCTCGGCGCAGCCCAGGCTCAAACAGATTTGCTTTTGTTTCTGAATCCGGATTCATGCCTTCAGCCGGGTGCGCTAGAAGCACTGCAAAAAGGGGCTGACCGCCACCCCGATGCTTCTGCATTCAATCCCGGAATTCTAAAGGGGCGCGGAAAACCTCTGTTCAGGCGTTCCAGCGTGATCCTGCCGCGCAGTGAAGCCTTGCAGCAGAAGGAGGCCGATTCCGATATTGAGCTACCTGTTCTCGTAGGATCTGCCTTGCTGGTCCGACGAGTTGCGTTCGAAAAGATCGGAGGGTTTGATCCGGAAATCTTCATGTATCATGAAGACGATGATCTGAGCCTGCGATTGAAAGCGGTATGCGGTCCCTTGTATTACATACATGAAGCTCAGGTAAGCCATGCAGGAGGACAATCCTCTCCGCGCAGCACCGCCATCGCGGGATTGAAGGCTTGGCATATGGGGCAATCGAGGGTGTACGTTGCCCGCAAACATGGTGTTCCCTTCGCTTTTGGGCGGGCCATAGCGTCTGCCGCAATTCAGATGCTGTCTCCGGTTTTGTTGTTTTCGGCGAGAAAACGCGCCAAGCAGTGGTCTTTCCTGCGCGGCATCTGGCAAAGTCGGGACGTTCAACCGCCGTTATTCAAACCCTAAAGTTCGTACCGGGTTTTCGTTGGGTCTGTGGGAGTTGGCCTGCATCATTTTACATAATGTTAATTACGCGTACATATGCGCCTGACCCCATCATTTGTCGGAGTACGTAAATAACGGGACTGAATTATTGAGACTCACCTCCCATTGAATTCAACACCTTAAGATTTTTGTGCATTTTGAATGTTTCGACGGTTCAGGCGCTTCAAATCGACGTTAAACAGAAAACTAATGAGCCTCTTCACGATCTGGAAACAGGCGCTGTGTGTCTTGCTAGGACTTGGTTGATCGGCAGAATACCCTGCCCCAGCACGCGGTCCAAAGCGGCCATTTGCGCCAGCCGCATCGAAGGTCTGGTTCGAGCTCAATCTACCTCGTGCCGCGCGATGAACGAATGTCTGCGATGACATCTTTTTTTCAAGTACGGTCCTGCTCTTTTTCGGCGCTCTAAGCTGTGGAGACGGTCAAATTCGCGCCCGACGGTCCGTCACAAAATACGACGCAGCTTTCAACGAAGGTCTGAACCAGTTTTCGTTTCGGTCCTGGTGCAAACCCGAGCGAGAGGGTGACGCCGCTGTTGCTGTCCCGGATTGGCAGGCAGCGTACGTCGTTTCCTGCATAGGTCGGCACGTCACGTGGTTTCATGTTCAACAGGGAAATCCCAATCTTTGAGGCGACAAGCGATCGGACCATTTCGGTCGAATTGGTGGTTGCCACGACACGAGGGGCTCCTCCGCCTTGTTCAAGAAGATCCAGATAATACCCACGCGCAGCGGGTCGGTCCAAAAGGATCAAGGGCTCGGCCACTATTTGGGGCACGCTCACTGTGTTTTGCTGAGCGAGCGCATGGTCCGTTGGACACAGGCAATACGTAGGGGCATGGAAAATCGGTTGCGTTGCGATTTGCGGATTGGGCAGCTCTTCAACGAACAGGATCACATCGAACTGCCCGTCCACCAAACCGGTCTGGACAGAGTTGTTGTCGCCCTCGGTCAGCGTGAATGTCACGCCGGGATTGGACTGCTGCATTTGTGCCGCAAGCATGGGCAAAAATGCTGGAGCAATCGGTGCGTTGTATCCGATGCTGAGATTTCCAGAAAGGTTTGATTGGAGATCGGAAATGCTTGTGAACAATGCATCGTAACGTTCCAACAAATCATCAATATGCCGTCCGACATCACGGCCTGCTGCGGTCGGAAAGACTCCCTTGGCCCGCGCTCGCGTGACAAGGGCCATACCGAAAACGGCTTCGGCCTGATCCAACGCAGCGGCGATTGCCGAGGGTGTTACGTTGGTGGCCTGGGCCGCTCCCGTGATGCTGCAATGCTTCAATGCAGCCTGCACGTAACGCATCGCACGGAGTGAGAGTGTCATACCAATACCTCAGGTATTTTGAGATTATACCTTACATAAAACAATTTTTCGGAGATTAGTACATTTGGCAGAGTGCCAGCCAGAAACACAAAGGAGTCTGACATGAAAACCCGGACCAAAGTTGTCGTCATTGGTGGCGGCATTGCGGGCTGCTCGACCTTGTATCATCTCACGCAAGAGGGATGGTCTGATGTGGTCCTGGTTGAACGTGATGAACTGACGTCGGGCACTACCTGGCATTCGGCGGCTCAGGTCACGAATTTCGGCTTGACCCAGACGATGGTTGGTCTCAAGTCCCACTCCATCGCCCTTTACAAGAAACTACGGGACGATCCCGACTATCCGGTTGGCTATCACCACGGTGATGGCGGCATTCGCCTGGCTAATACAGAAGAACAGATGCAGGGGTATCGCCACTTTGCGTCAATGGCACGCGGGATGGGTGTTGAGTATGAAGTTATCGACGCCGAGGAATGCGCCCGCCGCCACCCGCTCATTTCGACTGAAAACCTTCTGGGCGGCCTTTGGGATGGCGAGGACGGTGACATTGACCCTGCCCAGCTATGCCAAGCGCTCGCGTTTCATGCGCGCAAAGCCGGTGCAGAAGTCTATCGCAATACTCCGGTCACCGCGCTGACCCAGCAAAGGGATGATACGTGGACCGTCCACACCGGGCATGGTGACATCGATTGCGGCATCGTGGTCAATGCAGGCGGATACCGCGTGAACGAGATTGGCCGGATGATGGGGGTGGAGCATCCCGTAGCGTCGATGGAACATCAGTATTTCATAACCGAGGATATCCCGGCGATTGCAGAGGCCGGGCACCGTATGCCGCTCCTACGCTGCCCGATCTCGGACTATTATTCCCGCCAGGAAAAGGACGGTTTGCTGGTCGGGTTCTACGAACAGGATTGCAAAACCTGGGGGATGGACGGGATCAGCCCAAGCTTTTCGAACGATCTATGTCCTGATGATCTGGATCGTGTGATGGACGTGCTGGAAGGCGCGTTCAAACGCATGCCTGCCTTGGCTGAAGTCGGGATCAAGCGGATCGTGAATGGCCCGATCACCTACACAATCGATGGTGCGCCCTTGGTTGGGCCGATCCCTGGAAAGCGCAACGCCTACTGTATCATCGGCCTGCGTGCTGGGTTGGGCGAAGGGGGCGGTCACGGTTGGCTTCTGGCACAGCAGATTGTGCATGGCGAGGCGTGCTATGACACGTGGGTGATCGATCCGCGCCGCTTCACCGGTCATGCAACCGTCGAATTGACTGCGCTCAAAGCGATAGAGGATTACCAGAACGAGTTTCGCTTCCATCTCCCGCACGAGCATCGCCCCGCAGGACGTAATGCAAAAACAACACCTTTGACGGCTGTGCTAGCAGCCGAAGGCGCGGAATTCACGGTTGTAAATGGCTGGGAGCGTGTGGACTACATCAAGCCTTCGCCTGCGTTTCACTCATCGTTAAGCTTCAATTTTGACGAGACGTTCGATGTCATTGCGGCCGAGGTCGCCAATGTTGCAACGAATGTAGGCTTGGCAGAAGTGAATGGTTTCAACCGTATCGAGATCACCGGAAAGGATCGTCACGCTTTCCTTGACCGCATGATCTGCGGGAACGTTACTAAACGAGATGGCCGCGTTGGGCTAGGGTATCTGTTGAACGAACACGGGTGCATCAAGGGCGAGGCTACGGTTGCCAATCTATCTGCCTCGGAGCGCGGGCCAGACAGAGTCTGGTATGGCTCAGCTGCCGCGTCTGAATACCATGACATGGATTGGCTCACTTTGCATTTAAGGCAAGACGAGGATGTGCAACTTCGCAGCCTGACCAACGATCATACAATACTGGTCCTCGCCGGGCCAAAGGCACGGGCGGTCCTGTCTGACTGCGCGCGCGGGAACTGGTCTTCGGACGCATTCCCGTGGTTGTCGGTCCGTGAATGCTGCATCGGGTTCGCACCTGCAGTGGTGATGGGGGTGAGCTTTTCAGGGGAGCTGGCATATGAAATCCATGTGCCGAATGCATCGCTTTATGCAGCTTACCTCGCTTTGCGCGAGGCCGGGCGGGCGCATGGTTTGGAACTCTTCGGCGCGCGCGCCATTGAATCCATGCGCATGGAGAAGGGGTTCCTACATTGGAAAGCCGACCTGATTACCGAATTTGACCCGTTCGAGACGGGTCTTTCACGGTTCGTGAAGCTGGAAAAACATGACTTTGTCGGCAAAGCGGCGCTACTGGAACGGCAGTCCGCTGGACCGAAAAGAAAGCTAGTCACGCTGAAGATCGACACCGCTCAAGCCCCAGCACATCCGGGCTCATCACTGATGCAAGACAACGCGGTGGTTGGCACCATCACGTCCGGCGAATACGGCCACCGTGTCGGAATGAACCTCGCATACGCGTTCGTAAAACCCGATTGCGCCACCGCCGGGTCAACACTTTTGCTGGACCTATGCGGAGAAGACATTGCAGCGCATGTGATCGATAACTCACCTTATGATCCCAATTTCGAACGCATGCGGAGTTGACCAGTACTTCTAGGAAGGATTTCCAAAAGCAGACTTTGAACCAGCCGCAGCAAAAGGAAGTTTCGTCCGCATAGCGGCCATCTTAAACTTGGTTTTGAACGTCCGGAATGTTCGGTTTGCGGTCCGCTGCATGTGTGAAAGGCGGAAAAGGGATCAACGGCAAGATGGGGCTCTTACCTCCCATTGATGCCCACCGCAGAGAAAGGCGACAGTGAGCCCAAAGTTACCCCTCGTCTGCTGTTCCAACCGGATCGTACCAAACTAAAAACTGGTCACCGAGTTCGGTTTGAATTGTTTTGAGAATAGCGTGCGCTTCGACCTCGAACTTGTCAAAGTCATTCTTTGACCAAGGACTAGGCCCACCCGGATCTGCCCAATCTAGAGCTGTATCGTGAGCAGTTATGAGTTCAATTAGCTTCGCCTTTGTCCCGTTTGATAAAGGCAAGGAACTCTCCAAGTCTGAATAACCCCCAAAAGCGGATTGAGTCGCTTCATTCATGCCCCACAAACACGGCCCTCCCCACTCAAACATTAGTCGAACTTCGAATTGCGCCATAGAATAGGCCAAGCCCTCTTTTGCTGAGCGTTGTTTCGGTTCTGCTAACGATAAAATTACAACTTTGTCAAAGTCGGCAAAGTCCGCTTATCTGCCATCCGACACCGGACTCTGAACGTCCGAAATATGCGTTTTTCGACGTGCTTCACATGCGAAAGATCGATCCTTGCTAAACGACAGGAACGGGCTCAAACGAGCAGTTGGGCCATGTCTTAGACAATGACTGGAGTGAGCACACGTTTGTCTTGAAATCTTGATAGTCAGCTTTGCGAACGGCAGCACTAGCCTGTGCTGGCGCTACGCAGCGCCCTACGGATATAGGAGTTGGCAGACCGAAAATGTGATGGACCAGATGCCTCGGCAAACCGACCTAGGGACCATTTCCCGGTCCATGCGTGCACACCACTTGAGTATAGCGTGACATCGTCTTGAGCCTCGATAAAACGATGCAGTTTATCGCATGCGGACTCAAATTCTGAGAGCAGGCCCACCCAAGTTGCCTCGTTGCCTCTCGCATACAGTGACGCGTTGTATTCTTTGAGTTGGTTCCATTTATAGCCCCTGGCTGGCACATGAACCTCGCGCCCCGCAACGCTATCTTCGTACCAACCGTGGAACATGCCCATCCAATGGGTTCGGTGAGCGATGACACCTTTGATCGTGGTTTCGTCTTCGGGGGTCGACAAACAGGAATGCGCTTCATCGACGCCATCGAGCGTCTTGCGTAGCTTTGCCAATTCCTTGTCGAAGGCGGCAAGCAAATCGGTCTTGTTCGTTGCTGCGGGCATTGCTTAACACTACACCATTCAACCGGTTGGTTTCTTGATTTGGGTCAATGGCACTTGGTCTTGCCTGACTAAGCAGTAGTGACTTTTTAAGTAGATGCAGCGAGAGGCCGTTCTCCCGCCATTTGCCGCCTAGATTTGAATCTCTGAAATGTGCAGTTCGCTGCGTTGGCAGTATCGAGCATCATGAATGGCAGAAATGCGAAAAATTGTGCTTTCCTGTTCTTAGCGAACACCCAAGGCGGAAATTCTTGTATGTATCGACAAAGGTCGTGGATGAATAAACATTCAAACCTTCGATTATTATGAACTATCCCCACAAAACCTCTGTATGCTATCAAATGTATAGCCTCGTTGTAGCACTAGAGGAGATGACTGATGGAGGCCAGCGGCCAGGCAAGTGTAATACGAAGCAAACAGAACGGTTTTTTCATTAAGTTCATATTGGGCAACTTGGCTTGTTTTTTGATGCCGGTCAGCGCACACGCTCAAAGCTCACAGGCGTGCGTGGAGTTAGGTTCTCCCCGGATTGAGTATTCATCAGGTTCTGAAAGTACTCTAGTGAACCAAACAATCTCGACGACCGAGCGAACCTGCCTTCCTATCCCAAACGGACCCATAACAGGACTAACAATTGGAAACTCCACCATCACGTCCTCTGGTGAAATAGAGTTATATGTTCCTGGCCAAAATACCGTTCCGAGTAATGCTTCAGTGTTAACTCTTCTGAATGTTGATGTCGCGGCGGGAAGCGGAGACTTTGTTTCCCGGGAGGCCTTGGCAACAAACATCAACGGGAAGCTCAGAGTGAACCTCATTGGAACTTCGATTGGTTCCGGTAGATCAATGACGTTCGCTCCGTTCAACGGCGCGAATATCGACCCCACTGAAGTTTACTTCCAGTCAAATCGTCCCTTAACCTATGACAACCTGACTGTTATGGGAGCTACCGAAGTAGTTTTTGGGGCGTACTATATCCAAACTCGGGTCGCCGAGGCCTCCGATTTCACACTTACGAATAGTTCGATTTCTTCAACCAGCGATATTGCGATAGCGGCAGGCACGACTGTTCGGCTTGATGCCACAAGCAGTTTGAACACCGTAAATTTTGAGAATTTTGGTACGCTGGCCGGAACGGGAACCGTAAACGCATTCAACTTCACAGTTAAGAACGGAGGGGTGCTTTCGCCGGGCTTTTCAATTGGTACGCTCAACAATAGTGGCGGAATCGCCTTTGAAACTGGGTCAAGGCTTATAAGTGAAGTCGACCCGACGGCCGGTCAGAAAGCTGACTTAGTGTCATCCAGTGGCCCGGTGACAGGAATTAACCGCGCTACCATACAAGTCGAAGCCGCTCGTCCCGGTCTGACTGCGCAGGACTATGCTGCTGGCAACAACTACACGGTTTTTCAAGCCTCGAGTTTTGATGGAGATTCGCCAACACTTGTTGCAGGTGGCTCTCTTCCGGCTTTGTCCCATCTGACGATAGCGAATACGCCCTCTGCAGATGGTCAGATTGATATTGCTTTTACCGCGTTGCCAGTCTCAAGCTTACCGCAGAACCCGGTAGTTACCAATTCGCCAAATGCCAGCAACCTTGCTGGTGCGGTTGCCAACACCACAAACACGTCGCCTGGTACGGGGCTTACTAATGGCTCAACAATAGGTACCGCTGTCAATACTCTCACCAATTCAGGCTTAGCTGGGTTTAATCGTGTGCACGCTGAACCTTACTCCTCCAACCTGACCATTGGGCTTGAGCAACTAGACCTTATAACCAACACTGTGCTGAGCCACGCTGACTGCCGCAAGTATCAATCGGTTGGTTTCAACAATCAGGACAGACCCGTTGCCTCAGGTGGCATCAACCCGGTCCAGAGTCCTAGTGGCGCAATAGACTGCTCTGATCGACGCTGGTGGATCGACACGGCCTATGTGAGGGGGGACGTTGATGGAAGTAACGGTCTTGGGACATTTGACTATTCGCTCGGCACCATTTTGGTCGGAGCGGATGTCGCAAGTACAGTTAGAGGTGTGGTCGGCTTGTACGCAGGCTTCGGGACATCCTCCATGGATGAGCACGATCAAGTCGATCAGGACTTTTCGACCGACAGCTATCACGTGGGCGTTTATGGGCGTACAACAACCGGAACCTGGGAGTTTTCCGGGCTGATCGGTTACATGTTCGGTGACACCGACGCCAAGCGGAACAACCCTTCCGTTGATGGCTTTACTGGAGGCGAGGCAAAGTCAGATTTGGACCAAGAAGGTATTCACGCCGGCCTCCAAGCACGCAGGTTGTTTAACCTGGACAGCGGCGCAAGAGTTTCTGCAGTTTTTGGATTGAACTACGGACGCATTCAACAAGGGTCTGGAACAGAGACCGGAGGTGGCGACTTCAACTATTCAATTGATAAGGCGGATGCAGAGTCCCTAGTCGCTTCCATTGGCTTCGATTATCAACAGGACTTTTTGACTGACAATGGGCTGCTAACCCCTATAGCTTTTGCCCGTTACGAATACGACTTCTTTGCCAACAAGGATAGTGAGCATGAAATCACTGTTACTAGCCCGATATTTGGGACATTCACGCAAGCCGGGCAGAACAGAGGCGCTAACGGGTTCGTTCTTGGTTTGGGGCTAGGGTATCAAATTTCCGAGCAAGCAAGACTAACAGCAGGGTACGGCTACTCGGTACGTTCGAACGGCCAAGAGCATGGCTTGGGTGCAAACCTTAGCGTTCGGTTCTGATTGAACTGGAGAGGTTTGTTCTCATATTCTCATGACATGCATCGACCACCGCTGATGTTACATCTAACTGTGAGTCTTAGCCATCGGGAGTATTGTCGACTTAGTTCGAAATTGTCCTTCACGATATGAGTGTCTTTACCGGTTATTCAAACCGTACGAATGAAGACGCGTCGGTCAAGAAATCAGAGAACGGCAGCGATGGACTCTAGTGTCCTATCGACGCCCACCGCAAAGAAGGGCAGCGTTGAGCCCAAATCAACCAGTGTTTCCAGGCGCACGAATGGTTGCTTTTTCGTCAAGCCGCTGGTTCGCGAACAGACGCAATACTACTAGCTATGGATATAAATGAGGTCGAAAATGAGTGCAGACTTGGGTGGTAAGTTCAGTTCTTTGCTTATGCTACAACTTTAGCACAACACCGTCCGTTCGCCCGTGATCGGTCCTCAAGTCGAGTATCTCGCTTTGTGCTATCCAATATTTTATTATGAACCGCGCTCCCAGGCACCAGTTATCAGACACGTCGCGAGCAGCCTGGATCCCATCAAATTTATGGAAGTTTTCATGGAGCCTTAGTTTCGAAAGGAATTCATGCCAACTTACTTTCTGTGAGGTAGATAACCCTTCCAAGTTGACATGTTGAGGGTAGGTTGTTTTCACATCCAGGGAAACTCTGCACTTCCAGTCCCAACTAACGTTCCACTCAGTCACGGCAGCGTGCCCTTTAGGACCACGGGTCTTAATCTGGTTGAGCATTTCGGTATATTTCAACGCATCCACTTCATACTATGCGGTTTCTTCTTCAATGGATATTGGCCGCCCAATTCCCGCGAAATACACATAGCATCCGAACAGTGCCATCAGAACCAGAGCGGTAACGAAGAACTTCATCACAACCTCTTTTGGACGCAAGGGACGACCTGCCGGATACTCGAGTGGCCAAGCGGATAGACCTAGAAGGCACGAGTGACAAGCTTACGCAAACGCCTATCGGAGAATTCAGAGTGTCAGGACTGGGCATACTTACTCATATCGTACCAGGAGCATCTCTTGGAGCTCGATAAAGCAAGTTTGACACCAAGAAGGGACAGCGCCAATGTCCGAGTTGAGCCCCTAGCGGAAGCGGTTGAGAAGCCTCTTGAAGACTGAAATAGGTGTATCTTCTGAGGGCGTTTCGGAATCGCGACCCGAGGTCCAAACTTCGCCTTCGGAAATATAGGTTGCCGAGCTCGGGTGTGGCGCAAACGTTGTAAGGTTGCGAGCCTTTAGTGCTCGCGAGGCCTGCTGCCTAATCTCATTCCAAAAGGCAGATTGGTCTAGTGCCTCATCTGTCCAATACTCAGAAACACCTGATTTACTTAAGATATGTGCGTCCAGTCTCTCGAGATCAGCATGTTCAGTTTGAGTTGTTTCTTTGTAACTCGAATACGCGTCATCGAAGTCCAAAACTAGTTCGTCGGCAACAACTGCAAAGCCCGGATAAAGCTCACGCTGATTATTCGCTTCTTGCGCGAGTGCCCGAAGACACCAAATGACGTCTGCACTTAGCTCCACTGTCATGGTCATTGGATAATGGCTTTGCTGTGAGAAGGCAAAGTCCTCTTCGTCTGCTCACGAGCAATTTGCTACCTGACTCTGAACGTCCGGAATGCACGGTTCGCAACGTGCCGCACATGCAAAAGACTGATGTGTGATCGATGACAATTAAGGGCTTTTACCGCCGGCCCATGCACATCGCCAAGAACGCCTGAGATGAAGGGAAGGCAGCAGCCTATTGAGGCCGTACCCCGCACGCGCCTAGTGTTGCATTCAACATTGGTAGTCACAGTTAATGAGCCGTTTGCGCCCAGGCTTCCATCTAACACCAATATAAATAACCAAAACCTTTCAAATTTTTAAGCTGTCTGAAAGGACGGTTAAAACTCTTGGCACTCTACCGACCACTTAGTCGTTTGGTAACGAGGCGAGAGTTCTATGCTAAGTTTTGTTTTACCCGTTTTGGCTGGCGTTCTTTTCGAACTAGGACACTTGTGGCCCGCATTCTTTCTGGGTTCGGAGAGTGTATGGGCCATTTCAACGAACACTGCCCAATACTTGGCCCTCGCCTGCGTCGCCGCACTGAATTTCTTGCATAGAGGCGACAATCATTCTCCTGACACAAGCGCAAAAGCTGTGAAAGTGACATCAGATCTCAAATGTTCCGCCCTTCGGAGGACAGCTGACCTCCCTCGTTTGGATGACAGTTTGGTTGATGAGCTGTTTCTTCATGCCCAATTGGTGCGAAGTGACAGGACCGTAGTTCGACATTCGAATTCCGTGAACTCAGCGAGAATTGGATAGGAAATGTCGAAACCCAAAGGTGAGCCCACCTCTGCGCTGGCCAGATTTAACGAGAGATTTGGCTTAGTTCAGAGGCTCGTCATTACTATTCCACCCGCAAACAACAGAGCCCGTCCAGCCAATCACGCGTCCGGTGTGGTTCAAACCAACAATCCCAAGGCCAAAAAGGAGCCAAGCATGTCATTGGACATTTCTAAACTAAGTGAAATCAAGGGTCTTCTAGGGGCTTGTCTCGTCGACTGTGATACAGGCCTTACTCTAGGCGCAGAAGGTGGTTCCAAGTTTGACCTTGATACTGCGGGCGCAGCGAATGTTGAAGTCGTCCGCGCCAAACTTCATGCGATCGAAGCTTTAAAGCTTAACGATACCATCGAGGACATTCTGATCACGCTTGGCAAGCAGTTTCATCTGGTCCGCCCACTGGACAAAAACCCAAACATTTTTGTGTATGTCGCGTTAGACAAGAAGACCGCCAATCTGGGTCTAGCCCGGTTACAAGTGAAAGCTGTTGAAGAAACCTTGAGCCTCTAGTCTGCAACGATTTGCCAAATGGACTTAGCCATCCCGTTATGGCTGAGTTTACTTAACTTCGTATTTGTTAATGGGACAAGCGGATCCAGCGGCTCAATCAGAGGTCTTCTAATGAAAATACTCGTTGCAGAAGACGACAAAAAGACCGCCGACTTTGTAAATTCGGGGTTGAGGTCGAACGGTTTCAGTGTGGAGTGGTACGATGATGGTCGGGATGCGCTCTCATATTGTTTGTACAATGAATGTGACGCCATAGTCTTAGATCGCATGTTACCGGGAATGGACGGCCTTTCTGTTCTCAAGGCCCTGAGGGCCGCGAAAAAACAGACCCCGGTTCTGTTCCTCACATCAATAGGAGACGTTCAGGACAGAGTTGAGGGCTTGACCGAAGGAGCAGATGACTACCTGGTTAAGCCTTTTCATTTTTCGGAACTCCTGGCGCGCTTAAACAGCATTATCCGACGACAACCGTCCAGCATTGCTACAACTAAGCTTCAAGTCCACGATCTTTCGATGGATCTGCTCAGCAGAGTGGTGAAAAGGCAAGATGTTACAATTGACTTGCTGCCCCGTGAATTTGCACTGTTGGAAGTTTTGATGAGAAATGCCGGGCGGATTGTGACGCGCAACATGCTGTTGGAACAAGTATGGGATTACAATTTTGATCCAAGCTCTACAGTAATCGAAACGTATATCAGCCGCTTGAGATCGAAGATCGACAAACCTTTCGGGACGCCACTTTTGCACACGTCTCGAAACGTTGGGTACAGCCTTCATGGGCCGCTCTAGCATTCTCTCTGGTGCCCCGTTCCGGACGGCTTGTTTCGCGGCTTTAATAGTCTGGATTATAACTGCTGTCTTTGGATACGCTGCCTACTTAGCACTTGCAGACAGGCTCCGCGTTGATCTCCAGCAACAAATCCTCGACGAAGAGCTCCTGTTTCATGAGATTTTGCTGGATGGAGGCTCTGAAGCAGTTCAGCGAGCAATTGAACACTTAAATAATCCCAATCGAACTGGGCTTCACATGATCGCGCTGTTCGACCAGAGCGGTTCCGCTTTAGCAGGATCAATCGCGAAACCGCCCGACGAGATTGGTTGGCACGAAGTTGATCCGGATTTCGTCAAAATCGGCGGAGCACCCCCTGTTTATATGCTCCACACGTCTGAATTTCTTGGCTATCGCACGGTGGTTGCCCGAAGTCTAACATCACTCAATCAGGCATTGACAACGCTGTGGGAAGGGTTGCTCCTGCTGACGCTCGCGACAACCGCCTCTGTTCTGGGTCTCGGTTATTACTTCAGTTCTCAGAGTTTCCAGAGACTCGCTTGGATTGAGAAAACTCTCAACCAGACTATTGAGGAAAGCGCCGTTGTTCGTCTTCCCGTCACAGATAAGGGCGACCATTTCGATCGTATTTTCCAGCTTGTTAACAGACGTCTCGACTGGGTTTTGAGTTTGCTCAACAGCACTCAATCCAACGCGGTCAAAATTGCCCGTGATTTGAAGGTGCCTTTGACGAACGGGTTCATTGCTTTGCAGCAGGTACATAGCGAAATTGAGTATGGTGGCGATCCGAGACCAAGCCTCAACGATTTAGAGTTCCACCTTAAACGCATTGGAACTGTCTTCGATACAGTGCTCAAAGTATCTCAAATTGAGGCAGGTACGCATGAGAACAACTTCAAAACAGTCAATCTGAGTGCGCTCGTTGAGAGTGTTGCAGAGGCGCTCTATCCCCTTGCGGTCGACGTTGGAAAACACATCACGGCTGACTACAACGCCGATACGATTTTGGTACGAGGCGACGAAAACCTGCTGAAACAGCTGCTCGTCAATCTTGTAAACAATTCCCTCCGATATTGCCCTGCTGGATCTTGGATCAGGATTTCCCTAGTGGCCACGTCTGAGGCGATACAGTTGGTCGTTGAAGACAACGGACCTGGGGTTCCGGAACCACAAATCGACAAGATTTTTGACGCGTTTTTTCGATCTGACCATCCAAGAAACGACACCGGAAATGGGCTTGGCCTATCGCTTGTGAAGGCCGTTGCAATGCGACACGGGGCAACAATCACCGCAGAAAACAAAAGGCCGGGACTGCGAATTTGTGTGAGCTTTGGGAGGTCTCCGATTGCAGCATGAAACAGGCCAAAAAATTGTACAGCCCAGACTTCTAACCATCACCCGGATCACTCAAACCTGAAAGCTTAACCTTTTGATCGGAAACACAATGATGAAAAATACAATATTTCTAATGGCACTCTTGCCTGCGAGCACGGCGTTGGCGGACGAGACTGAATTCCAATGCAAGTCAGAAACAAACGGAGAAGTAATTCAGGTCTTTCAAGATACCGATCTCTCAGAGGCGCGACTGATAGTACAGAATACAGAAGGTATGGCTTCCGTCGCGCACGGCCTGGACGGTGCTACATTCATCCACATAAAGCCCGACGAAGTCTGGACGATGGTGCTGCACTTTCCAACTATGACTTATGAGTTGTCCACGCATGGTGCCAAATCGTTCGAAGATCACGGGCATTGCACAAAGGGTGGTTGATCAAGTTAAATCGCTCGATGCTCATAACAGCAGACCGCAAAAGCTTTTCAAAATCGTAAGGTTGATGAAAACTAATTGGCAAGTTCAAGTTGCAGAAGATGCCATCAGGTTCGAAACCGAATACTCGACTGAGGAAGCACTCGTAACCCTCCTGAAGGGTGTTACCGGTGCCGTGTGGGCACGGCCACTCACTCGTAAACAAGCTTCCCTCAGTCAAAACAGCGCGCCCTTCCTCCCCCTCGGAGGGGCGCGTTGCAAACTCATCGAAACCCACTTTCCTTTGCTTCATGAAATGGGCGAAGAACATCTTGTATGTTGGTTGTCAAAAGTGGACCGATGTGCGCCAACAAGTGCAACTTACACGAATGCTAGGGCGTTGAACTTTTCAAACTTGGCCCGGACTGCATCACCAGTGTTGCAACACATCCAGCCAAATTCCCCATTTTTCCACAAAAATAGCAGCTAAAACCTTCGGATCACACACTTGACCGGCCAGAACAGGTTTACCGTTAGCCAAACCATATGGGGTCGCCAGATAAACCGGATGAAAGACTAATGATACGCTCAAATATTGTATCTGGATCTGCCTTTACTACGGCTTTGTATGCAGCGGTGGTAATCCTCCTTTCAGTTACAGCGCTGGCATTTTTAACATTTGAAAGAATTCGTGGCGATTTGCAGCGGGAAATGGACTCGTTGTTGGTTGATGAAATGCGCTTCATTCAAGAGATTCTGGACGATAACGACAACGATTCCGATGTCGTGCAAGCGATTGATGACGCGACTCTCTGGTTGCCTTTCGACACCAGTTTGATTGGCCTTTTCGATAGTCAAGGGAAGCGTTTGGCTGGAAATATCGACGAATACCCGTCCTTTCGGGGTTGGGGTGAAATCGAAGATGATGGGATTATTCTGGGAGGTAAAAAGCGTATCCATAGGGTAAATGTACAAACTTACCGCGGCTTTGTAATCGTCGTTGGTCGCGATCTTGCATTTGTAAAAAGCACACTTCGATCGTTGGCCTGGTCTTTGGTAGCGATCGGGTTGGGAGCGACTTTGTGCACACTGTTGGTCGGCTATATCTCCAGCATAAGAACATATCGTAAACTCGATCAAATGGCGAAAACGCTCAATAAGGTCTCAAGAGGGGAAGTCAAAGCAAGACTCCCAGTCGGGAAAAACAATGATCAGATAGACCGGATTGCTCGGCTAATGAACGGCCATCTCGACAACCTGACAGTTTTGATGTCCACGACGCGATCGGCCGCTGCCGCCATCGCACATGATCTGAAAAACCCGCTCACCCACGCTTATATCGCGCTTCAGGAAGCGAAGGATTCATTGCGTTCGGATGGTCAATCCATGGAACCGATCAACCAGATTCAATCTGAACTTGATCGTCTCAAATGGACATTCGAAACAGTTTTGCGGATCAACCGCATTGAAGAAGGAAACAATTCCAAGGCGTTCAGCTATCTGGATTTGAGTAGATTGGGTCGAGAAGCTGTTGGGAATATGGTCCCGCTTGCGGAAGTGAAGAGCCAAAGTCTCGCTTTTGTGGATAACCAATCGGGGCGTACACTAATCGAAGGCGATGAGGGTATGTTGAAACAGCTCTGTGCAAACCTCTTGCAGAACTCAATTGATCATTGCCCGGAGCATTCCAGGATTCTACTGACTGTTGAGCAAGAAGAAAGTACCATTACGCTCTCGGTAATTGACAATGGCCCTGGCGTTCCCGAAAACTCACTGAGTAAGCTTTTTGTTCCTTTCTATAAGCTAGACACTGAACGGAACAGTATTGGGAACGGTTTGGGTTTGGCGCTGGTGAAAGCTATTGCAGACCATCATTCAGCGCTCTTAGCGGCTACAAACAATTCACCTGGATTCACGGTTTCAATTCAGTTCGAAGTTGCATAGTAAACCTTTGTATTTAAGCGTTTTCACCGTGGCATTTTGGGTTCTGCAAAACATGATCTCAATCCGATTGCAGCGTTTGTAACAGCACTTGTCTTATCGGACAGTTGTCCTGCTCTGTTCGTGGCGTGAGCCTACCCGTCTATGCTTGCCGCGGCGACCGTCGATTACCAGCCCACTTTTCAAAATGCTCCGCGAGTGAATGTCAGCCTTCGCGGAGAGCGATCCAGCGGCCACCGCCGAATAATGCTGCTCCCGCGATTTTCTGGGCGATGGCGGACTTGCGCCACAGAACGTTTGGCTTCGCTCTATTTGTCGCATGAGCGAAATGCATGCATTTATCGGGCGTTTATCTCGGCAATCATAGCCTGACCAATCTCCGAAACCACCTGATTGCGAAGCGCGAAATCAGCATCACTTTCGGTGAGATAGATCGCTGCAAAGTAGTGAACATCCTCCTTCGGCTCGATGAATGCAATGATCGCGCGGGAGCCATTGCCACCTGCCCCGGTCTTATCGCCAATCACCCAGCCTTCGGGAAGATGAGCTCGGATCAATGCATCGGCTACCTGATCGTCAATCATCCACTGGCGTAGCTGCGCCGCAGACGAAGGTTCCAGAACATCGCCCAAAAGCAACGCCTCCAATGTGGTTAGGATCGCCGAAGGAGTAGAGGTGTCCCGAGGATCTCCGGGGACCGCCTCATTCAAAGTTGTTTCCCAGCGGTCCAAACGTGTGGTCTGATCGCCGATATAGCGCAGGAAGGCGGTCAGCCCCTCCGGACCGCCCACGGTATCAAGCAATAGGTTGCCTGCCGTGTTGTCGCTCAGCGCCACTGTTGCCTCACAGAGTTCGCCAACTGTCAGCCCATTTTGCAGGTGGTTCTCGGTCACCGGGGAATAGGCCACCAGATCATCTGCCGAAAAGGTCACGCGACGGCTCAGATCTTCCTGCCCCGCATCCACACGCGCCAAAACCGCGCCGCACAGGAGGGACTTGAACGTGCTCGACATCGGAAACCGCTCTTTTGCACGCATGGAAATTTCCCAATCTGAAGAGGCGTCGCGCAGCACAACCCCGATGCGCGCATCAAGACGGTTTTCCCAGGTGGTGACAGTCTGTTGTAGGTGCTGCGCCCACAACGGAGCCGCAGTCCCTGCGATCAAGGCGGCACTCAGAACCGCCCGAATATAGGCCTTCATAGGTTTTCCCTTCTTCCTTTGTGAAGACGCAAAATCTTGTCCCTTCAAACACGCTGAAAAGGCAAACCAAGAAGGTTTCTGCGATGATACGTCGTTCGAAAATCACTGAACTGTCATTGATACAATTTATGAGGATCGTGCTAAAATCTTTTCATTCGGCGCACAAACGACTAATTGTCAAACTCCGCATAAGAAAAAGTAATGCCTATGGATCGCCCCAACATCCCTCTCAATGCGCTGCGCAGCTTTGAGGCCGCTGCGCGACAGGGCAGTTTCACCAATGCCGCCGTGGAGCTTTGCGTCACCCAAGCGGCTGTCAGCCATCAGATTTTACGCTTGGAAGAGCGGCTCGGCGCAAAGCTGTTTCACAGGACATCCAAGGGGCTGCTGCTCACCCCAGAAGGTGAGGCATTACTGCCAGTTCTGACTACGAGTCTTGATCGCATCAGTGGCGTTTTGGATCGGTTCGCGGATGGTCGTTATCATGAAACGCTGAATGTGGGTGTGGTAACGACGTTTGCCGTCGGATGGCTCGCAGAACGCTTGATTGAGTTTGAAACAGCCCACCCAGGCATTAGTGTTCGCCTTTTTACGAACAACAATCGAGTCGACATTGCCCGCGAGGGCCTCGATCTGGCGATCCGTTTCGGTGCTGGTCGCTGGCCCGGACTGACCTCGCGTCCTTTGATGGAAACTCCGCTGACACCGATGTGTGCCCCCTCGGTGGCGTCAACATTCAAAGACCCCGCAGACTTGCTGAATCAAAGTTTGCTAAGATCTTATCGCGCTGATGAATGGCCCATCTGGTTTAGAGAAGCCGGTATGGTGTCCCCCTATATCGAAGGTCCAATCTACGATTCTTCTGTCGCCATGGCGGAGCTGGCGGCAAGAGGCTTTGGCGTGGCACTTTTGCCCTATGCCATGTTTAAGGATCAGATATCCGAGGGGCGGTTGGTGCTCCCTTTCGATACGGAAGTCACAACGGGGAGGTATTGGAGCACGCGGCTCTCCAACAAGGAGCCAACCACTGCCCTCGCGACATTTGAAGCCTGGCTTTGTAAAACAGCTATGTAACTCAATCTACCGCCCCTTATCATGTTCCTAACATTGCGGGACTCTTGGCTGATTTTGCCGCTCTTTGCACGGAGACCCGGTTCACTTGCGGGGCCTCGCTTTTTGCCTTGCTCTTCAGCGATCTACGCAGTGTCCTCAGCTATTCGGAGTTGTCTCAATAGGATGAGCGGGTATTTAAATACGACGCAATGTGACTGAATAGCAGACTATTGTGGTGTCGTAGCGTGAGCTTACTTTGTTGCGCTCAACTGTCAGTTACCGCCATGTATTGAATGTCTGGGATGCGCGGTTCGTAAATTGCCGCGATATAGAATATGGGCTCTTACCTCCAACCGATGACCTCCACTGTGAAGATCAGCTGTGAGCCCAAAGCAGAATTTGCTTTTCCGAAGCATAGTCTGTCTTTCTGAACTCTAGATTTGTACTTTAGCTGACCGCCTCCGCAACTACTGCAGTTGCAATATATCCGGAACGCATAGTTTTCTTTGTTCCGGCATTTTGTCTGCACCATCCGACCGTTTCAGTCGTTTCGGACCGTCTTTGACCTTAATCTTCGGTTTGGCTAGCGGGCCCTTTAAGGTCACTGGCCAGGGGCTTTTCGAAAGAGGTTCGCCAATCTTGCGGGGCTGTAGATTCAGGTCCAAAACCTTGCCCGCCACATCAACACCGCCGAAGACGACAACTTGGACATGATCTGTTTCTAGTGTGGTTTGTTTCGTCGAAATTTTTCCATTGGAAATACTGATAGGTGCGCGCAAACACACGATTGGCGCAACCTTTTGTTTCTTCTTGGTAAATACCCATGGGAGTACCCCCAACCCTGCCAGATCTAGAAGCTGGGTCTCGATCGAGCCATCACGCATTGAAACTGTGGCATTGCCGCTCATGCTATTAGCAAAATGTTTGGCTGAATCTGTTCCTCCGGTCACCGAAAAATCTGCATAGATCGTGCCGCTTGCGCCCTTTTTGAAGTTCAGGCTGTGAAGAATTTCATCTAGCTGCCAGCCACCTGCCTTGCCGGTCAACGTGAGCAGATGCGCGTCGTTCGACAGATCCATTTGCCCACTGACGTCGAAATGAGCGCCCCCGTATTCAAACTTCAGTGGTCCTGCCTTAAGCTCGTTTTTATTGAGCGTCACTTCGCTCTGCAAACTGCTGATGCCCTTGGCACCTTCGATGTGCCGAAGGTCAACGTCGACATCCATGTCCATACCGGACAAGAGAATTGAGCGCCCGATAGGTTTAAGCGTTACATCTCTTAACGCGCCTTGGTCGCCCTCGTCTTCTTTCTTAGTTTCTTTCTCTTCCGGCTCTGGGCCGCCTAGTTTCCGCAACTGTGCGGCAGCCTGAACGATAGTTCGGATCTGATCTATCTTTATCAGGTCACTCTCAATGGAACCCTGAAGCACCGGGTCGCTTGTTGCATCATCAAGATCGGCCATAATCTGCAAGATAGAGTCGGCGACCTCAACATTGGCACTCGCGTTCCAATCAGTGCCTGCGCTAACAAGGTTGATTTCAAGGCGAGCCTGCCCGGTTTCCACACGTTCAAGCGATAGTGCCTCCAAAAGATCCGCTCCGGATGGAACTGCGACATCAATTGCCAAATCCAGGTCCTCGAATTTGAGTACATTTTTGACAGTGCCATGCACCTCAAGGTTCCAGACCTCCGTATCGCTTGTCTTTCCATCCAAATTCGTCAGCGAAAGCTGGTTGATGTCGCCGTTCAAATGGAAGTCACCGGAAAACCTGCCAAGCTGGTCGTCTGGTCCCAACAATTCTGGCGAGATCAAACCGCTTGCCGGTATGTCCATTAGGCCTTCTGCTGATATGCCTTGCAACTGAAGAGCGTCATCGACCGAACCGTTCAAAATGATAAACGGATCGGCTGGGTTCCCAATTCTAAGGTTGATGTTTCCGACCTTTAATGCGCCTTCTGGTGTTCTGGAAAGCTCGGAGAACTTAATCGGTGGCGGGCCTTCGCCCGACGTGTCCAACGTGAAACCGTTGGTCTTTATGACCATTTGTCGCTGCGGCACCTGCCCAGGCACGCTGTCGATAACCATGTCGACCGCGATAAGTTTAAGATCATATCGCGATGCGGCAGGGGCTGGTTCCGCATCTTCTGGGTACAGCCTAATTCGGGTTGTTAGCGATACGTCTTCCGGGTTCCCCAATTCTCCGATCTGCCCCGTCAGCGAAAGGCTTTGCCCGCCATCTAATTCCGCCAATACAGATAGGTCATCAATCCGCGCTACGCCGTCGACTGATGTGAACGTTGCGCCAATATTCCCTGTACCTTCCAAAACGCGGCTCAGCTTCAGGATATCAAGAAGCTGGCCAAGTTCGGCAATCTCTACGGTCGTTGCCACTTGCAGACCGTTCTCTTGAGGGACTTCCTCGGCAACAATCGAAATCTGTTCGAAGTTCATCGCCAACCGAAACGGGTCTTCCGTGGGGAATGTCGCGTTCAGATCAAACCTCTCTCCGTTCAGCGAACCGGCACCGACTGCCGTCGCAACGTCGGTTTCCGTATCGCGCTTCAATTGCAACTCAGGAAGTTTCAGATCCAGCTCAAGCCCGTTTTGATCACTTTGATAAAGAACGGAGATATCGGTCAGATCGATTTCGTGGTCCGTTAAAATTCCGGCCAAAGGCAAATTTGGAGGATCAGCAGGCTTTCCGGCTTCAACATCCGCTTGGGAAATGGACTGCCAGTTTCCGAAGCCGTCTTTGTCTGTGATCAGGTTCAGGTGAACACCCGAGATTGAAAGACCACTCAGCGACAGTTTACTGTTCCAGAGGTCGCGCGCGGACACTTCAAACTCTATCTCATCTATTGCTGCAAGGTTCACTTCAGCATTCGGAGAACCGGGTAGTTCCAACCCTGCTGCTGATACATGCAATTGCCGACCAAGACCCAGACGCACTTCATCTTCAATTCTAACGTCCTGACCAAGTTTCTTAGAGATCAGATTTTCGACGAAAGTAGTCCTGACCGAAGAAAACAACGCAGAAGACAGAAAAAGCCAAGCTGCCAACATAGCGACACACGCGACAGCGAAACAAATCAATATACCTTTTGCAACGTATCGCACGTACTTCTCCTAAATTTCCGATTCATCCAGTGGGCAGCCTAGACCATTTAATCATTAAGTTAATCGAATATATGGTGTGCAATTGTACTGAACTCTGAACGATCTTGAACGCATAGTTAGTATATCTTGCTGATATGATCCAAACGCTAACAAATGAGTAGATGGTAATCTTTCGGTTTTTATGCTGCTTTCCCCGCTTCTAAACAGCGGGTTTGAAGTGGGTCAAACTTGCCAAAACGGACGCGTTGCATAAGTGCTGACTACATCGGTCCGACTGACCCTCCAACCGACAGACAGCAGGGTTCTTTCGATACCTCTCTTTTGTTCAATAATTGCTAAATATGCATTCATCAAACAATGATGACACGACGAGCTGACTACCCGGAAAAACAAAAGGAACAGGCTTTGCCTTTAAGGACGGTAACGAAGGCTTATTTTGATCATGATACCAATCCTTGGCTTAGAGTGTTTAGGAATAACTTAGATGAACTGTTAGATCAGTGTTAAAGTTTCGCATGGCGGCCGTGCGCTTCTCTGCGTCTAACTAAGCCACGCTGAAAGCCCGCATGTCGCGTTACACGTCGCTGCGTCTTACAAGTGCCAAGGCACAGCCGAGGGAGATAAGCAGAGCACCACAAGTGCGATCGATCCAGAGTGCTCCGCTGTCGTTCAGCAACTGCATCGCCTTGGTACCCAGCCCGGCATAAGCGGTCATCACCATCACATCGATCGCGATAAAGATACCCGCGAGCGTGGCATATTGCGTCAACAGCGGTTCCATCGGGTTTAGAAACTGAGGCAGAAAAGCGGTAAAGAACAAGTATCCCTTGGGGTTCGTCACAGCCACGAAGAAGCTCTTTCTGAATATCGCCAGAGCGCGACGGCTCGGGATAGCACAACGCACATTTGCCCGGTTCGTTTCCAATCCCAGTTCCCCCGAAGACCGTAGCATCTGAATGCCCAGCCACACTAGATAGGCGACACCGATCCATTTCACCAAGTTGAACAGCACCGCCGAAGTGACCAGAACAGCACCCAAACCTAATGCCGCCGCCGCGATTAGCACTCCATCGGAAATCGCAGCGCCTGCGATCCCGTAACCGGCATATGCCATTCCAAACCGTGACCCGTTGGACAGGGCTAATAGTACGGTGGGTCCGGGCGTCATCACGATAACCAGTGCGAGCAAGCCAAAAGAAAAAAGCGAAATTTCCATCGGTTAATCTCCGAGTTGAGGTGGCAGACAGAGCCAAGCCCGTCAAAAGCACCACCACGCTGCTAGCTAATGTTCAGTACGTGTTCCAATAATGCCAGCTTGGCTAATGGCTGTGCCATCAGGCTCGCCCCGTAGAGGATGCGTTCATCTGACCGACTTCATGCTTCTGCTGGGCCGCAACTATGACCCTGACAAAGATGACTAGAGCGGCGAGCTGACCCAAAAAAACAGCAGGCCAGATCAGGGCTAGCTGCGCATCGAAGTATTTCTGCGGTCCAAAGGACACCAGCGCCATCAGCGCGGCCAGGATGCTGAGGCTCCGCCCTGCTGCATTTGTAAGAGGTTGCAGGATTATTGCGGACAAGGCGACGGACACCGAAGCACCTAGGAACGGAGCAATGCCGAACAGTGGTGTAGA
>NZ_SMMF01000961.1:283411-299530 GCF_009711355.1 Roseibium sp. RKSG952
TCGGTGGGTGTGGCCTGATCCCCGCATAAAGTGCTGAGAGCATGATCAACTGTAGCAGGACTAACGTTGTAAGAGCTGCCAGGGTCTGCCGGTCGTGTTGGTTCATTTCACTCTCCAAAAGCGTAATTAATATTACGGTTGAAGATATCCGTATTTTTAATTACGGCTGTTGTCAATGTGCAGGAGAAAAAAATATGCGCGAAGAGAAAAGATCACTGCGCCAGCAGCAGATCGAGGCGGCGGCCTATGAGGTGCTGGAGGCGAAAGGATATGGCGGCACGTCGATGCTGGGCATCGCCAAGCAAGCACGCGCTTCGAATGAAACTCTTTACAACTGGTATGGCGACAAGCAGGGCCTGTTTCAGGCGCTCGTCACGCGAAATGCAGAAGAAGTGAAAACCCATTTGGAATCCGAACTGGAAACCGGTCACGATGCACTGTCTATTTTGGAAACGTTTGGCCCGAAACTTCTGAACCTACTTACCGGCGAGAGAGCCGTCGCTCTTAACCGTGCCGCCGCCGCAGACAGCAGTGGTGAGCTTGGCGCCACATTATCAAAGGCGGGGCGCGAGGCAGTCATCCCTCTTTTGGAACAAGTATTGGTGCGCGCCAGAGACGAAGGCCAGTTGAACTTTGACAATACGGGGGAAGCTGTAGGACTTTACCTTGATCTGCTCATCGGCGATCAGCAGATTAGACGCGTCATCGGGCGCCTTCCTATCCCATCGGCATCCGTATGCGAGGACCGCGCCCAACGGGCCGTGAACTATCTCCGCCAGCTTCTGGCCTAAGCCCCTTCACAACAAGCGCAATTGGAACCTGATAGATAGGCCCTTTTACTTCACCTCAAGTCTGCCATTCCATGGCGGGACTCTGAGCGCAAGTCGACACAATCGACGCTGAACTCGTAAACATGCTGGTCCTACGAAGCCGGTAGTTCGACCGGGCCGTGGAACCTAATAAGATCGAAGGCCTCCCGGCGAGGGCGACCGACCCGGTGGCAGAAGTGCTGTCCAGAACTGATCGAATGGTCCATCGAGCGCTAAAACAAGAAGCTCGGTGCATAGAGCGAATTGCTTCCGTGTGGCTTAGCAGATAAGCGGTCGTTGGTACGCCTACTGCTAATTCACATTTTGTCCGCTCACCCGCCATTAGCGATCCGGTTTTGAATGTACGGCGTGTACGATTCGCGACTTGCTGCATGAGCGAACGGCGAAAGTGGGTTCAAGGGCAGCTTCAGGTACTTTCTGGCCATTTTATGTGCATTGAATTAAGGACTGCCCTTGTTGTTTGCTCGCTTAGAAAATCATGGTTTCTAGAGTCTCAAAAAATGTAAACCTCTAAGTAGCTGATTTTATTGTAACCGCGGTCTCACCACCAAAGTGATCCGACAACCATTTGTCGGAGTACGTAAATAATGCGATTAAATTATTGAGACTCGCCTCCCATTGAGTTCTACACCTTATGATTTTTTGCGTTTTTTGAATGTTTCGAAGGTTCGAGCTCTTCAATTCAACGTTAAACAGAAAGCCAATGAGTTTCTTCGCAAACCGGCCATTCGCTGTAGGCGCAATACTTACTACGGACCAATCTGACGCAAACTTTGACATTACCGTCGTTTGTTTTGTCTGCGCGATCTTAATGTGGATTGAATAGGTGGGTTTCCTGAACGCTCGGCCAATCTTATGATGACAGGTCGGCAACAAAGGCCATCGAGCAGGGTTCAACCCGCCGCAATCAAATCTCAGATTTGTACACCGCTTACTCACTTGGCACTCCCTTCAGCAAATGGGTGCCTAAACTCGAAAATTGCATCTCGGATCCGGCAACCAAGTCCTTGGGTAAGAACAAGTTCAACAACATCGCTGCGCACTAAGCAGTTGGCTTCAAGAAAATCGCTTAAACGTGCAGCATTCGCAGAGGTGTCGGTTTACGTCTTATGATGAGACATAGTCCGGGTGTAACTTGGGGCGAGCTCACGGGAATTCGTGACCGCCAATGGAGCCAGATCAAGGGATGCTTATATCCAAATTTCACACACACAAAACCGTGAAGTCCACTAAGTCTTTGTTAAGTAATGATTTAGACTGAAGGGACGTTGGAGTCCACGCAAAGCAAAGAACAGACTTCTGGCTTCTGTCCCACAAAATAATTGATCTTAAAAGCCATTTCCGCTCCGATGTTGGTTCATAAGCAGAGGTTTCCAGCATCTAAAGTGATTGCCCGTTTGATGGTAACGCAGGTGTCAGGAGGCCCAACCAGACCAATGGGAGAAATACTGAGATGAGTATCAAAACCAAACTTATGTCCGCCGTAGCCGGAGTGGCAATGCTTAGCGGTGGCCAGGCAATGGCGGCAGATGAAATTACCGTGGCTTATTTTTTGGAGTGGCCGATGCCGTTCCAATACGCCAAAGAGACCGGTGCCTACGACGAGGCTATGGGCGTTAAAGTTAACTGGGTCAGCTTTGATACCGGTACTGCAATGTCAGCGGCAATGGCGGCAGGCGATGTGCAGCTCAGCGTGAGCCAGGGCGTACCACCCTTTGTCGTAGCGACCTCGGCTGGCCAGGACCTGCAGATCGTTGACGTGGCCGTGTCTTACTCGGAAAACGACAATTGCGTTGTACGTTCGGACTTGGAGATCGACAAGGACAGCGCTGGGGAACTGGCTGGCAAGAAGGTTGCTGTTCCCCTAGGCACCGCCGCGCACTATGGCTTCTTGTCGCAAATGGCACATTTCGGTGTGGATCTGGACAGCTTGGAAATCGTCGATATGGCTCCGGCTGAAGGTGAAGCGGCTTTGAGCCAGGGGTCGATTGATATGGCCTGTGGTTGGGGTGGTGCGCTGCGCCGCATGATGGACAGTGGCAACGTATTGCTGACTGGCGACGAAAAGGAAGAGCTTGGTATCCTTGTCTTTGATGTTACCTCAGCGCCCACTTCCTATGTGGCCGAAAATTCCGACCTGGTTGCTAAGTTCTTGGCAGTAACTGCCGAGGCAAATGCCAAATGGGCCGATGAGGCCAACCACGCGGAAATGCTTCCTGTCATCGCGAAAGATGCAGGTATGTCTGAAGCGGACGCGATGGCGACCATCTCAACCTTTAAGTTCCCGACTGTCGAAGAACAGCTGTCGGACAAATGGCTGGGTGGCGGCGCACAGACCTTCATGAAGGGTGTAGCAGACGTCTTTGTTGGTGCTGGTTCGATTGACGCGGCCAAGGCTTCTTATACCGACAACGTAAACACAGGCCCTCTGTCAGAATAATCCTGGCTTGAATCTGGGTGGACGTGACAAACGCGTCCACCTAATTGCGCGTTTTCAGCTGGTGAAAACGTGCCCCACTGAAGGCAATGGGGGACCAGGTGTCGGGACTTCTCATAGACAATATTTCGATGCGTTTCAGCCTGCCCAATGGCGGGCATGTGCAGGCGCTCAAGAACGTGACGTTAGACATCAAGTCAGGTGAATTGATGAGCGTTCTAGGCCCGTCGGGCTGTGGCAAGACGACCTTGCTGAACATTGTTGCGGGCTTTCTGGCCCCGACCGATGGACAGATACTGCTCAACGACAAACCTGCAACCGGCCCTGGCCCTGAACGCGGTATGGTGTTCCAACAGGGTGCACTGTTTGAATGGATGAACGTCCGCCAAAACGTAAGTTTCGGTCCGGATATGAAAGGAGTCAGCCGCGCCGAGAGCAAGGAGAAGGTAGATCACCTTTTGGATATCGTTGGCCTCGCGGATTTCAAAGAGAAGGCCGTTTATGAACTGTCGGGTGGCATGCAGCAACGCGTAGCCTTGGCGCGTTGTCTGGCCAATGAGCCCGACGTGATCTTGATGGATGAACCTTTGGGCGCGCTGGATGCGCTGACCCGTGAAAAGATGCAATCACTGGTGTTGGACCTTTGGAAGGATACCGGCAAGACGATTATCCTGATCACCCACTCCGTTGAGGAGGCGTTGCTTTTGGGCGAGCGCTTGCTGGTGATGGCCCCGCGTCCTGGTCGGGTGCACAAGGAATATCGCCTGCCATTTGCCGACCTTGGCGCTGGCAATGACCTACGCGAAGTGAAGAAACACAAGGATTATTCTGTCACGCGCGAGGAAATTCTGGAAATGATCTGGAACATGGAAGAAGAAATCATGGGCCGGGCGGAGGAAAGCGCATGATTGGCCTGCTAGTCTTATTCCTTTACGTGCTGGCGTTCTTCGGATCGCTGTTCATTGTCAAGCGCCTGCTGCCGAAGCAATTCGAGCCGCAAGGTTTCAACTCTGTCAAGACGGTGACCTTTGGCGATGAAAGCGCCATCAAAGCCAATCGGATTGCCTCAGTCATCTCGGTCATCACCATATTCTGGCTATGGGTCGCCTTCACCAACTCGACCATCCCGCTGCCAAAGCTGCCTGGGCCGTTTTCCGGCGATACCACGTTTACCTATACCGCACAGTTAGAGGACGGCAGTACTGACGATGCTACTGTGACAGTACGTGTCTATCGTGAGGATATCCAACAGACAGTTGATGAAAACGGCGAACCGGGTCGTGAGCCCGCCGCCGTCGAAGTCGAACTGGGTGACGGTTTTGCCAAGAATGACACACTCACTGTGGCCCGGTATGGTTTTAAGGTGATCAACGTCTGGCAGAATGACGACGTATCCAAGAGTGATGGGTCCAAGATCATTGCCATCAACGGCACACCCATTGAGCCGGGCGGCAAAATTTCAACGCCAGAAGGTGAGATTAGCCTGACCGATAAGGGCACACCTACTTTTGCTCCGGCTACAGGTCTACGTATGGCGCGACTCTATTTGCCTTCCCCTGAGGTTGTGTTCCAGCGATTCATCGAGCTGAACAAAGAGGGCTATCAAGGCTACACTCTGCTACAGCATACGCGCTACTCGCTGCAGAGGGTTCTGTTGGGCTTTCTGATCGGTGCCTTAGTGGGTATTCCGATTGGTTATGCCATGGGTCTAACGGGCTGGGCACGCGGGTGGTTTGATCCGATTGTTGAATTCATGCGTCCCATTCCACCCTTGGCGTTGATCCCGTTGATCATCATCTGGTTCGGAATCGGAGAGCTCGGCAAGGTTGTCCTGCTGTTTCTGGCAGCCTTGTGGATCATGATAATTGCGGCGCGATCTGGTGTGTCAGGCGTAGCTATCACCAAGGTACACGCAGCCTATTCACTGGGCGCTTCCAAATGGCAGATCCTGAGCCGGGTGATTGTGCCCAACTCGCTCCCTGACATCTTTACTGGAGCACGGGTGGCGATGGGGGTCTGTTGGGGGACGGTTGTCGCGGCTGAATTGGTTGCGGCTAACGTTGGCCTCGGCAAGATGATCGTGACCGCCTCGAAGTTCCAGCTGACCGATATCATCATCGTAGGGATTATCGTGATCGGAATCATCGGCTTCGCCATTGAAGTCGGAATGCGCAAGTTGGAAAGTTGGCTGATCCCCTGGAAAGGCCGCGTATAACCTACAGGCTTCAAGCGTTACTAATAAGCCTCTGCCATCGGCAGAGGCTTCCATTTGTTGACTGTCTTCCGTGTCTGTATCCCAGATACAGTGAACAAAGTCTGCTCTCACGAAGTGTCGGCCATCATATCACATCCGCTGTGAAAATAAGCTTCCGGCTCGAGCTTGGATCTTAGTTCTTGCATCGCAGGCGCCCTGCCCTAACGCTTCTTGTGCACGTCTTTGATCGAATGCGGGTTCGTTCGGCGCTTTAGAATGGTTGCGATCAGACCGTGGTTTTTCGACGTACGGCGATCGAAGAAGCGCGGTAAGGTCGTTTCATTGAGGAAATGCCACGAGGGTTTGGTTGGTTCGCAGATGAGGAACCCACTCAACCAGAGATCGCTTGACATAATGTCCCTCAGCAGCGTTCGCGGATTGTCACGGCGGTGCCGAACATCCGCGGGTTGCGGAAATCTGGAAACATACCGTTCGATGCCTACTGATGAGATCATCGGAATGTGCAACAGAGCCGCCGCTTGGATGTTTAGAGTCGAGCACCACTATTGAGCCAAAACGGACTTTAGTTAATCTTCACGAAAAGAGTGTTTAGGGATAAACCGCTGCTCGCTCACCAGTTCTCAAGCCAATTTTTCCAATACTTATCAGAGCGCTCTATGAAGGCGCGGACATGGGGAAGTTGGAATTCCCTTTCGACATAAACCAATCGCAGGTGATCTTCTCGAACCACATCGTCTGGGAAAAGCGCGACTAGATCGGAGTTTTTGCTAAGCGCACTTTCGGGCAACATCCCTATTCCGAGCCCGGCATATACCGCCTGAACCATTAACCTGAAACCAGCGGTCAGCATGCGAGGACGAACTTTGAGAGTTTTACCCGATGCCAGTGGCCATTGGACTTCTGGAAGCCCTTCAGAATTTCGGAGAACAATGCAATCAAAGTTCTGTATCGCTTCTGGGCTTTCTGGCATGCCGTGCTCTGCCAGAAAGCTGCTGGTGGCCATCGCGAGAGTTCGATTGCTGAAGATGCTTTTTGTGATCAGCGAGGGATCGTTAATTTTCCCAAATACCAGAGCGACGTCTATACCAGCTGCGCGCAGATCGGTACGGCGATTGGTAACGACTATGTCCAACTCGACTTTGGGAAACTCAGTAGCAAACTCTGTAAATAGTGATGCGGCGGCAAATTCGCTTTCCGGCACAGAAATTCTCAGAGGTCCACGCGGTTCATCGTCATGTAGCTTCAGGGCCTTCCAAGTCGCGTCGACATCAGCGGCAATACGTTCCGCTCGGATATAGAGTTCTTTACCGGCTGGCGTAAGGAAGAGATCACGCGTTGTACGTTGAAGCAGGCGTAGTCCCAGCGATGCTTCCAACTCGTTTAGGCGACGGCTCAACGTAGGGCGGGTTAAATACAGTTGATCAGCCGCCTTTGAAATACTGCCTGCTTCGACCACCGCCTTAAACTCTAAAAGGCGATCCGCGCTTGGGAATCTATTCATCACCTGTCCAATTATTTTCCACCAGCTATCCATTTTATAGATATTTTGCTGAATTTTGAACATCGCTAATAAGTCCGCCTGAAATGAACCGAGGCGACTCGGGCCCGCTCACAGTCGGAGAATGAAATGGACCCTTATCTTACCGCCCGTTTCCTGCACATTTTGTTTGCCACTATCTGGTTTGGCTTGACGATTGGTGGCGGGCAAAAGGCTCTTTGGTTTGCCCGTGAAGACCCCAGCAAAGAAGCACCAGCAAGCGACTATCTTAAAAGAGCTGCCGTCATTGGGACCTTTACCGGACTAGCAACAATTGCATTAGGCCAATGGCTGATGATGCAACTAGGGGGCTGGGAGGAAATGCCAACACTCATTCATGTAGGTGCCAGCCTTGCAATCGTGATCTTCGTGATTGGTATCTGGCCCATTGGTAATGGCTGGAGAAAGCTGGCCAAGGAAAAAGAGCTTGGCACAGATCTGGGGATGCTTGAAGCTATCGCCCGACGTATTGGCCTTTGGTATCGCGTCGTTCAGCTGCTTTGGATCGCAATCCTGGCAACGATGGTATTCCGGCATTTTTGAGACCACCTACCACGAGGCAACCCTATGCCCTTCATCCTGTTGGCGCTGCTGCAAGTGATGAGCGCTGCTTTCTGGCTGGTCTCCGTCGTCAAGGGCCTAGTTTGGGGGTCGAAGGTGGAACGAGCGCTTAGGTCCCGCGCCCCAATCGTAAAAAAATCAGCTCTTACTAACCAGGTGAAACTGATGTTCGTCTTACGCACCGCTGTTCTTTTTATCCTGCTTGCTGCTATTGTCGGTAGCCTGGGTTTCGTTAAGTACAAGCAAATTTCAGATGCGATCGCAGCCGGAGAAGCCCATCCGGAGCATTCGGAATCTGTCGAAGCTATCACAACCGAATTGTCATCATTTTCCCGTAAGATTCGCCTGCCGGGCGAGGTTGTGTTGCGAGATCACGTCGTCCTTCACAATCAGCACGCCGGTCAGATCGCACAGCTTGGTTTTCAGCCGGGAGACGTCGTTGAGACGGGGCAGCTTCTTGTACAACTCGACATCGGCATGGAAAACGCGCAGTTGATTGGTGCGCGGGCCGAGGTGGATCTTGCGCGGCTTGGACTGGAACGGGCCGAGAAACTCTTAAAAAGCGGCAGTGCCAATCAAGCTCGGCTTGACCAGGCGCGGGCCACCTATGACATCGCCCGTTCGAATGTTGAGGTGATCGAGCAGACGATTGAGCAGAAAACCATCCGCGCGCCATTCTCTGGGCACACCCGACCCGGTCAGCTCACAGTCGGGCAATACTTGACCAGCGGTAGCGAGGTCGCACGGATCACGGATCAGCACGAGATGATCTGGATAGATTTTCGGCTTCCACAGTTTCTGGGAGACCCGCCTGTAGGCGCAGCAATCGGGGTGATAGCAAGCTCCAACGAAAATTGGACTGGGTCGATAATCTCTCGCGACGCGGGAGTTTCATCAGATACTCGCACGCGTCTTTACCGAGTCGAACTGCGCGGATTAGAGGCCGCGTTATCTCATGGCAGTTTTGTTGAAGTGGAAGTGGCGTTGGACGCCCCGATCCCGGTGGTCGAACTTCCCTCATCCGCGCTGCAATCGGATGCCTATGGACAGTTTGTGAATCTGCTGGTCCCGGGTGAACAAGAAGGCACGTTCCGAGCAAGCCGTCGGGATGTGACAGGGGTTCAATACCACGGAAAACAGGTGCTGATCAGCGGCGGTTTGGAAGCCGGATTATTGGTGGCCACAGATGGGTCGTTCAAGCTCTACCCGGGCGTGCTGACCAATGTGGTGGAGGATCTGCCGCAGGACCCGCAATCCGGTAGCGGCTGGTAACGGGAGGCAGGGCTATGGAGATCTTTGTTCGCAGACCGGTTCTGTCAATTGTTCTGGCATTGGTCGTGGTACTGGGCGGGCTATATGCCATCGCCCGCGTGCCGATCGTGCAGTTCCCTGTATTGGAAAGCTCGGCCATTGAAGTCAAAACCCATTTCACCGGGGCGTCCGCCGAGGTTGTTCAGGGCTTTATTACCGATCCGATTGAAAAGGCGACAAACGCCATCGAAGGCTTGGACTTTGTCGACAGTTCAACAGTTGCTGGACAGAGCACCGTGACCGCCTGGTTGAAGCTGGGCGAAGACAGTTCAACTGCTCTGGCGCAGCTTTCAGCAGAATTGAACAAGGTACGGTCCGAATTGCCGCTGGGTGCCGACGATCCAGCGGTTTCGGTCAAACGCGCTGATCGGGTCGCAGGAGCGTTTTATCTGTCGGCATCCTCTGAGTTTTGGGCGCGCCACGAGGTCACGGATTACTTAGACCGCAACGTGGTTCCGATCCTTTCCTCTATTGATGGTGTGCAACGGGTAGGTCTGGATGGTGGCCGCCAACCGGCGTTGCGTATTTGGCTGAACCTATCACGCCTGGCAGCAGTCAACATGTCGGTGGACGAAGTTTTGAACGCACTTCAGAACAACAACCTCGTGGCAGCAGTGGGAAATTTGGAAGGGACACATCAAAAACTAAATATCCTGACAAATGCCAGTTTGCAGACTGTCGAGGACTTTCAAGAACTCGTGCTGCGCGATCTGGATGGCTATCAGTTGAAGCTTTCAGACATCGCGCGTGTGGAAATGGGTGAAGATACGGCGCCCGTGGATGCACGTGATGGGCGCAACAAGCTGGTGTTCCTTTCGATCTGGCCTCTGCCCGGAGCCAACGAAATCGCCATCGGTAACGAGCTATACCTGTTGTTGGACGAGATTAACGCAGGTTTGCCGACCGGGCTGGAGATCGAAATCGTCTATGACAGCACGGAATATATGCGCGCAGCGCTGACCGAAATATTCAAGACGCTTGCGGAAACCGTGGTGTTGGTCGGCGCTGTGATCTTGTTCATGATGGGGTCAGTCCGTGTGGCGATCGTGCCACTGGTGGCCATTCCCTTGTCGATCCTTGGAGCGATGATCGGCATGTTTGCGATGGGGTTCACTCTGAACCTTTTGACTATTCTGGCTATTGTGCTCTCGGTCGGCCTTGTGGTGGATGACGCGATTGTGGTTGTGGAAAACGTCGCGCGGTACAAACGCGAGGGTAAGTCAGGGATTGAAGCCGCACTGCTAAGCTCTCGCGTGTTGTTCAAACCGATTGTGGCGATGACATTCACGCTTGCTGCCGTGTTTATTCCAATTGGCTTCACAGCCGGACTTTCAGGGGCCTTGTTCCGAGAATTTGCTTTTACCATGGCTACTGCGATTGTCCTGTCAGGCGTTGTTGCGGTGACCTTATCGCCATTGATGAGCGCATATTTGACTGGAGACAAAGGGCACGAAGCCTGGCTTACGCGAAAAGTGAATAACGCCTTCGATACACTGGCTCGGGCTTATGGCGCTCTGTTACGTCGATTGCTCAACTGGCGTGCGCAAATTCTTGTGTTTTCGCTTGTGTTTTCGCTTCTTGTCGTTCCGTTTTACCTTTTTTCAGCCAAGGAACTGGCGCCAGTTGAAGATCAGGGCATGATTAGCGTGGTAATCCAGGCTGCGCCAGGAAGTTCACTTGATGCGACCAATGCGGGTATGGACAAGTTGGTTGATCTTGGCTTGTCGCTGCCTGGTTCGGAAAGCTTCTGGCAGATTGTGACCAAAGAAGGTGGCTTTGGCGGGATAGAGTTCAAAGACTTCTTTGAACGTGAACAGAACATCAAAGATATCCTGCCGCAACTATACGGCGCCTTGGCACAATTGAGCGAATTGAAGGTTCTACCCTTCCTCGGCGCGGCTCTGCCCACCGCAGGCCAATTTGACGTAGAAATGGTGGTCAAAGGTCCGGGTACGTATCAGGAGATGCAGGGTCTTGCCTATGCCTTCCTGGGGGTCGGCTTTGAAAGCGGTAAGTTTCTTTATGTGGATACTGACCTGAAGACCGACCTGCCTGTAGTCAAGCTGGATTACAATCACCAAATGTTAGCAGATCTCGGCCTTACCAGCCGGTCCGTGACTGCGCAGCTTTCAGCCTTGCTATCAGACCGATACGTGAACCGGTTTGATGCAGGAGGTCGCGCCTATCAGGTTATTCCGATGGCTGAGGAGAAATTCCGCGCGGAACCGGCAGCGCTCAGTGAACTGGGGATCAGGCTGAGCGATGGCACCATAGTGCCGCTGAGTACGCTGGCAGATATCCGCGTTGTGGCGCAACCGCGAGCGCTTGGCAAATTTGACCAACAGCGCGCCTTTCGAGTGACCGGAGGCGTAGTCCCAGGTACAACCAAGGCCGAAGCGCTAGCAGTATTGGAGAAGGCTGCAGATGCGATCTTACCACCCGGATACACCATTGATTACGCGGGAGTTTCACGCCAGATCAAGCAAGAGGCGAACAGCCTTTTGGCGACCATGGCGATGTCACTTGCAATCGTCTACCTCGCGCTGGTGGTTCAATTTAACAGCTTTCGTTCACCGCTGATCATTCTCTTGGGCTCAGTTCCTCTGGCACTCTCGGGTGCAGTTATGATCTCTTTTCTTGGGTTCACTTCGATCAACATCTATTCACAAATCGGAATCATTACGCTGGTCGGGCTGGTCGCCAAAAACGGGATTCTGATTACAGAGTTTGCCAATCAATTGATGGATCAGGGTAAGGATTCCGTGACTGCGATCATCGAAGGAGCGCAATCTCGGCTGCAAGCAATTCTGATGACCACTATCGCAACCATCATCGGGCATATCCCGCTGTTACTTGTCGAAGGGCCGGGAGCAGAGGCGCGTGGCAGTATCGGCATTATCATTGTAGCAGGGATGAGCATTGGCACGCTCTTCACGTTGATTGCCCTGCCATCGATTTTCCTACTCTTCACTCCGCGCGATACTGCTAAGTCCACAACATCGATGAACAAACCACCGAATAGCAAGTTAGAACTCGCCGCAGAATAAGTTTGATGATGACGGCAATCCGGTCGGCAAAGCGCAGTAATTAGTTTGGATTGCGATACAGTTCGTTCAATGGGATTGTCGGCAACATGCCCAAAATCTGTTGTTAGTATAATTCGCGGTATTGGTGTTTTTGGAGACTTTCCAGCGGTTCTCTGCGTGTTAAAGGAAGGACTGTTATGTTCGGTTAAGAGATCATGATTTTAGAGTCTGAAAACATAAAACTCTTAGCAGCTAATTTTATTGTAACCGCAGTCTCACCATTAAGGTGATCCGATAAACATTGTCGGAAAACGTAAATATGGGGACTGAATCTTTGAGGCTAGTCTCCCCTTGAAATCAACGGCTTAATGTTTCGACTGTTTTCACCAGCTCATCCGACTTTGATGCTCATCTGACGTTGGGCAAACCCGTTGAGCCAGTTTTGCAAACTGGCATTGCCTATTTGTAGACAATGCCAGCACAGGCAGTTGGGAGGAGAATTTGAACTGCCTAATATTTCTGAGCTTCGTCGTGAGACCTGTAACTTACAGATGCACGAATAGATCACCACCCTCTACTGATACATCGAAGCGTCTCGTTTTAATGGATGAATCCACAAGAAACTCACCGCTGCGAATGTCGAATTCCCAACCGTGCCAGGCGCAGCGGACGATTTCACCGGCGCGGTCATAGACAAACTCGGTTGAGTCCGTTTGGCGGGTCGTACCGCAGACCGGGCCTTCGCAGAGGGCCGCGCCTTTGTGAGGACAGATATTGAGCAAAGCGTGATAACCGTCATCGAGTTTGAAAACGCCGATGGGCAAGTTCGAAACTGTGACGATCTTGGCCGCGTCGGCGGGAACTTCATCGATTTTGCAGGCGAAATGCTTGTTTGCCATTGTCGAAGTCTCCTTCTTTATTCAGCAGCATGCGCCATCGGGCGCGGTAGGCGGGTATAGACGTCCAGTGCATTGAGCCCAAAAATCTTCTCGCGCCATGCGGGCGGGACGTGCAACTTGTTGACGTCGTCATAGTCCCAGTGCGGATAGTCGGACGCGAACATCAGTGTGTTCTCGCCATCCATCGCCTCAAGAGTGGCCCACAGGTGCTGGATATTGTCGGGCTGCTCCAGTGGCTGAGTCGACATGCGGATGTTCGACTTGAAATACTCGGAAGGCAGACGCTTGAGCCACGGTGTTTCCTTGCGCAGTGCCTTATAGTTCGCGTCCAGACGCCACAGAACCGACGGTACCCAGGCGACGCCGCATTCGATGATCACCACCTTCAACTCGGGCCATTTCTCAAACACGCCGTGGGCGATCAAGCTGGCCATGTGGGTCATGGCCGTCTGTGGCAGTATCGCATGGGTTTCCCAAAAGAAGGTCGAAGGCCCGGCCCCGATGGGGGTTGAGTTGATACCGCCCTGTCCACCAAGGTGCATGGCGAATGGTAGGCCCATTTCGGCACAGGCTTCATAAATCGGGTGGTAGAACGGGTCGCCATAAGGGCGCGCAGCACCGTGGCTCACCAAAACTTGAACGACACGGGGGTGGCCGCCAACCCGGCGGATTTCAGCAGCAGCCAGATGCGGGTCCTGCGGTGCCACCACGATCGAGCCCCAGAACCGCTCGTCCTTGGGCAGCCAGTAGTCGATCATGTAGTCGTTATAGGCTTTGCACAGCGCATTGGCGTAATAAGGGTTGGCCAGCGTTGAGGCTTCGATTGGTTCGTCGCCGGTCAGGATCGCAACGTCGATATTGTATTTGTCGAGGTGCTTTTCCTTCATGATCAGGTAGTTGTCGTCTTCCTCAACCGGGTTCACATCATGGCGTGCAAAGCCTTCGGGATGGAACCAGGGACGGTGGCCATGGGGAAACGCACCACGCGGGCCGGTGCGTTCACCCCGGACGAACATGTCCTTGAAAAGACCTTCCATGTAGGGTTCCAGAACCGTGGCGCTGCACCAATAGTTGTGGCAGTCGCAATCGACGATGAACATAAACTTCTCCTGTTGCTGGCGCCAAAAGGGCGGGCTTACATCTTGTTCAACGACGCTTGATATCTGCGAAACTTTGGCAAATAAATACAATTGAAACGCACCTATCAATCGGGATTACCGATTAAATGAACCGCCAGCTATTAGTGACCTATATGGATGTTCTGGAAACGCGGAACTTCAACCGCACCGCTGAGCGCCTGAATGTGACCCAATCCACGGTCAGCGCTCGCATCCGACAGTTGGAGCAGGAACTGGACACGCGCCTGTTCGAACGAGGGCGCGGCGGGGCTGAACCCACAGCCGCCGGGCGGCGCTTTGAAACCCATTGCCGGTCGCTGCTGGCCGCCTGGAGCCTGGCGCGGCGCGATGTTGAGGCGGGTGGCGGTGGCAACAGGCAACGCTTGCGTATATCGGTTCAGTTCAGTCTGGCCCGATCTGTGCTGATTGACTGGACGAAGGCAATCCGGGAAAGAAACCCGCATCTGGACCTGTATCTCGAGGCCAATTTCTCGGAACAGATACAGCGGGATGTTCTGACCGGCGAGACGGATATCGGTATTGTTTTTGTCCCGCAGCGAGCGCCGGACATGTTTGTTAGCGAATTGGGCAGCGAAAGCTATGTGATGCTGTCCACCGATTGTGACCGGATCGAGGATGTCCAATGGTCACGCTACATTCAGGTCGCCTACACATCCTATTTTGATCGCCAGCACGACGAGGCGTTTTCAGATCAGCCGCAAAGCTCGATCCTGGTGGGCAGTAATGATCTGGCTTTGGATTTCCTAAAAGCCAACGGCGGAACGGCATATTTCCCCGGGTTTGCCGCACCGGGTCTGTGTGCCGAGTATCCGAAATTGCAACAGGTAACGGACGCACCGGTGATTCCACAGCCCATCTATTCCATCGTGCACGTACGAAAACGTCATGATACTCTGGTGGCTCAGGCAGTCGCCCTGTTCAAAGAACTGATCCAGCACAGATCAATCGCTTTAACCGATTGATACAACAATTCTGCACCGTTTTTCAGATCCCCTGCACCACTATCCTCGCGCGAACCCTATTCTGGAGGTTTCCGCAAGATGCTCGTTGCGACGGACAGTCCGTTTTCCCTGAGTTCAGCCAATAACCAACCCTGCTATGCAGGTGGGCCTGCCACTTTGACGTGCAAGGCGGTGATCGATGAAACGCATGACAGCAAGACATTCGTTTTCGAAGACTCGCAAAGCCGCAGTTTTGACTTCAAGCCAGGCCAATACGTGACGTTCTGTTTCGAGATCGAAGGCAAGCAACACGTGCGTGCCTATTCGATCTCGTCCACGCCGACCCGGCCCCACAATATTCAGGTTACCGTCAAGCGAGTACCCGGTGGCATTGTATCCAACTATCTGAATGATCAAATGGCACCCGGGACAGAGATCGAGATTGCGGATATCACCGGCGGTTTTAACTGGGTTGATATCCCCAGCGACAAACCATTGTTCTTGTCTGGTGGCTCGGGCGTCACCCCAGTCATGTCGATGCTGCAATATGTCACCGACGTGACCTTGCCCAAAGACATCGTCTTTGTGCATTTCGCACGCTCTCCGAAAGACATCATATTCCGCGATCAACTCGAGTTTCTGAATCGGCGCTTTGCCAATGTGACCGTCCATATGATCGTGGATGAGGCCGAAGATGGGTTCTTGGGAGAAACCGGTCAGATATCATCTGATCTGCTGCAGCGCCTTGTGCCCGATCATGCTGAGCGCAGCATTTTCATGTGTGGTCCCGAAGGCTTCATGAAGGCGGCACGCGACGTGGCCTCAATTATCCCATTTGCCGCAGTCCACGAAGAGAGCTTTGGCGAGAAAATTACAATCGAGGAAAGCGTCGGCACCGGGGGAGAAGTTTATTTCTCGCTCAGCGGTTTGCATGGGCATGCGAACGAAGGCGACACCCTGCTTGAGACTGCATTGAATGCTGGCGTTTGGATCGATTCCGCCTGTCAGCAGGGTGTCTGCGGTAACTGCAAGGTTCGCCTCACTCAGGGCGAAGTCGAAATGCAAGACATGGGTGGATTGCTGCCCGGCGATGTCGAACAGGGATATGTACTGGCCTGTTGCAGTTGGCCTAAGGGACCCGTCGCACTCGACGCGTGAAGTGGAAATCCAAAGGGAGGAGTAACAAATGTCAATAAAGCCACCTCTTTCGGAACTTCCGATCA
>NZ_SMMF01000746.1:0-6542 GCF_009711355.1 Roseibium sp. RKSG952
AAATGTGCGAAAAATTTTATACGTTATCCCTTGCCTTACTGCGAGCTGTGCTGGTCTTGTCACAAAATATTTGCATGACACAAAAATGATCAAGCCACCGGAAGCGTGACCGCTTCCGGTGGCTTGAGCGCAAGTCTCGATGATTTGATGACAGGCCGGTATCAGGAAGCTTTCTTCGGGCGGGGTTCGCGCAACAGAAATGCAGGGATATGCGTTCCCGGTCCGAAGGCCGGTTCCAAACGGTCAGAAGTTACGCGTTTTTGCGGTTTTGCCGAGGAGGCATTTCGTGCCGGACGCCGGCGCTGGGTCGGTAGGTCTTCGGTTTCGATAATGCTGTCCGCCATGTCCTGCTTGTCGTTTTTGGTCGATCTGCGTTTGGTGGTGTTCGGTTTGGCCTGCTCCGGCTTTGCCGTTTTCGCGCGTCTGGCCGCTTTGCGCTCTTCTGCGGCTGCTTCGAAGTCCAGCGGGTCACCGGTCCAGTCGATCGATTTTGTTATCAGGGTTTCGATCGCCGACAGGTATTTCTGATCGCCACTGGTTACAAGGGTATAGGCGACCCCCTTGCGGCCCGCACGTCCGGTCCGGCCAATGCGGTGAACATAGTCTTCTGCGTGTGTCGGGACATCGTAATTGAAGACATGGCTGACCTCCGGAATATCGAGACCACGTGCGGCCACGTCACTGGCGACAAGCAGCTTGATATTGCCCTTCCGGAAGTTGTCGAGCATCAGCATCCGGGTGCGCTGGTCCATATCGCCATGCAGGCAGCCGACATTGTAGCCGTGCTTTTCCAGAGACCGGAACAGGGTGGAGATATCGCGTTTGCGGTTGCAGAACACAATGGCGTTCTGAAGGTCTTCCGATCCCTCCAGCAGCTCCCGCAATGCTGCGCGCTTGTCGTAGTCCTTCGACTGGGAGGCTTTCAGCAGCTGAGTGACATTGGCAGATGTCGACGACGTCGGAGCAACTTCGATCTGAGCGGGGTTCTGCAGAAAGGCTTCCGTCAGGCGCTGGATTTCCGGCGGCATGGTTGCCGAGAAAAACAAGGTTTGCCGCGTGAATGGGATCAGTTTGCAGATCCGTTCGATATCCGGGATGAAACCCATGTCGAGCATGCGGTCAGCTTCGTCGATGACCAGAATTTCCACACCCTGGAGCAAGAGCTTGCCGCGTTCAAAGTGGTCGAGAAGGCGCCCCGGTGTTGCGATCAGCACGTCGGTGCCGCGATCGAGCTTTTTGTCCTGTTCCGCAAACGAAACCCCGCCGATCAAAAGCGCGACATTGAGCTTGTGATTCGTTCCGTATTTCTCGAAGTTCTCTTCAACCTGTGCCGCAAGTTCGCGCGTCGGTTCAAGGATCAGCGTGCGCGGCATGCGAGCGCGAGCGCGTCCTTTTTCCAGCAGCGTCAACATGGGCAAAGTGAAACTGGCTGTCTTGCCTGTCCCGGTCTGGGCAATGCCGAGTACATCGCGGCGCTCGAGCACTTGCGGAATGGCGCCTTTTTGGATTGCGGTGGGTTCTGTATATCCGGCAGCTTCAACTGCAGCGAGGACTTTCTCGCTAAGACCGAGAGTATTAAATGACATTTAGCCGTATGACCAGGTTTTAAGATTGGGTCGAAGACCAGGGGCTTGGACCACCCTTGAAGTCGTCGCCACCCTACATTTAAAACCTCTCAAGTCAATGGATCGAAGAAGTTAATTTGCGTGTTGGCATACAATATCTGTGTCGAAGCCAGTGTTTGTGTTGATCAAGCGCTTCTAGAAGACGGGAATTTGTTTTGCCGGATAGCTTTCGACACATTTGGACTATCGCTTATTTTGGGCCGTATGGGCGGATTTATGCCGCCATCAGTTGCTGCGAGCCGGCCTCAATTCCGCTGCGTAAGGACTTGAAGTCAAGCGTGGTGCGGCTGCGTTCTGCGTAACGGTTGCGAAAAGCTGGCCATCATTGGCATAGCGCCTATGCAACAGGCTGGCGGCGGGTGAACGGACGAGTTCGTTCATGAGGGTTTTCCGGCTTGAAGGGGCCGTTTTTTGGGTGAGTTCGGCGAGGTCGTGTCCTCGGGCCTGAAGCAGACGTGCCAGCTCCGCCAATCCGTTGGCCGGGCCATCAATGTCAATAAGCAAATCCGGAATGATCTTGTTCCGATAGCTTAAAATCGCAGTTTGGCTGCGGATCAAATTGTCGGCATGCAGGTCCGGAAGCGCTGCGACCTTGGCTGCAAATGCAGCAATGGGCATTGATTTGACAAAACGCTTTTCCTCGAAATAGGCGGGAAGTGCCATATCGCCCAGAATCACGTTTTCGTAGCAGGATACGATGCGCGCCAGCGGCGACTGAATAAATGAAAACGTCGGCATTCCAGGATATTTTCGGACATACTCCCGTGCAGTCAGCAGTTCTACGTCGCTTTGCCAAACTTCTGATGCGCTGGCGCAGTTGAAAGCATGCTTGGCGCGTACAGACCTGCCGCCTTTGAGGGCTGTAATAATGGGGAGGGCCATCAAAAACGGATCACCCGGAATGCGTCCGTAAGCAATACCGATTTCAGGAAACACCATGAAAGTGTGATGGCGCAGTGGCCGTCTTTTTTTGTCCAATAGATTGTAAACGGCACCAAACACAACACTATCCCCGTACAATTAACCAAGGCTTCGTCGGAACTGCGGGCGTCCCCTGGATTGTGCGCCGCAACGAGTTACCTTGATCCTGCCCCTAAATATCCAAGTCTTCAGCAAATTCCGCGTTTTCCTGTATGAACCGAAAACGCGCGTCCGGTTTATTCCCCATCAAACGTTCTACCGTATCATTTGTATCCGCAATACGGTCTTCCAGCACGCTGACGCGAAGCATGGTGCGCCGCGCAGGATCCATGGTCGTTTCCTTGAGCTGTGCGGGCAACATTTCGCCCAAGCCCTTGAATCGGCCGATTTCGACTTTCCCCCTGCCTTTGAATTCGCGCTCCAGAAGCTCATCTTTGTGCAAATCGTCGCGTGCGTAAAGTGTTTTACCACCCTGAGTAAGCCGGTAAAGGGGGGGGACCGCCAGATACAAATGTCCATTCCGGATCAATTCCGGCATTTCTCTGTAAAAAAACGTGATCAGAAGCGATGCAATATGAGCGCCGTCCACATCGGCGTCCGTCATGATCACGATTTTTTCGTATCGCAGATCGCTATCGCGATATCCCGACCGGGTGGCGCAGCCAAGAGCCTGAACCAGATCCGCAAGTTGCTGGTTTGCCGCCAACTTCTCCCGTCCCGCGTTCGCCACATTGAGGATCTTGCCGCGCAACGGCAAAACCGCCTGGTTGGCGCGATTTCGGGCCTGTTTCGCAGAGCCGCCGGCCGAATCCCCCTCGACGATAAAGAGTTCGGTGCCGTCAGACTGATTGGCGGAACAGTCCGCGAGCTTTCCGGGCAGGCGCAGTTTCCTGACGGCAGTCTTGCGGGCGACATCTTTTTCCTGGCGGCGGCGCAGCCGTTCGTCCGCCCGGTCGATCACCCATTCGAGCAGTTTGTTTGCCTGATTTGGTGATGCTGTCAGCCAGTGATCGAATGCATCGCGGATCGCGTTTTCGGTAATCCGCGTGGCTTCATTGGTGGCCAGCTTGTCTTTGGTCTGTCCGACGAATTCCGGTTCCCGGATGAAAACCGACAACATGCCGCCAGCGGATGTCAGGATGTCGTCCCCGGTGATGATCGAGGCTTTCTTGTTGTTTGTCAGCTCGCCATAAGCCTTCAAACCGCGCAACAGGGCGTATCTCAGGCCTGCTTCGTGGGTTCCTCCCTCAGGTGTCGGGACCGTGTTGCAATAGGAGGAGATGAAGCCGTCGCCTGCAAACCAGGAAACTGCCCATTCCACCGATCCGTGGCTGCCCGCCTTGTCGGTCTTGCCCGCAAACACGTCATCGACAACCCGGCGTTCCTTGTTCAGCCGTTCTTCAAGGAAGTCCCGCAGCCCGCCCGGAAAGTGGAAAACGGCTTCGGCGGGTGTCGTGTCTTTTTCCGGAATGAGAACCGGATCGCAATGCCAGCGGATTTCGACGCCGCCGAAGAGATATGCCTTGGAGCGCGCCATCGTCAGCAGACGGGAAGGCTTGAACTCTGCGGTTGCGCCGAAGATTTGCGGGTCCGGTTTGAACCGGACCATTGTGCCACGCCGGTTCTGGGTGTCTCCGACAAGTTCTAGCCGCCCATCCGCAATGCCACGGCGGAACGTCTGTCGGTACAGCTTGCGGGCCTTTGCGACTTCGACAACCAGTTCTTCCGATAGCGCGTTGACCACCGATATGCCGACGCCATGCAAGCCGCCCGAAGTCTCGTAGACCTTCGAATCGAATTTGCCGCCCGCGTGAAGGGTGGTCATGATCACTTCCAAAGCGGACTTGTCCTTGAACTTCGGGTGCGGGTCGACCGGAATACCGCGCCCGTTGTCCGTAATCGTCAGGAACCCGTCGGCAGAAAGGGTAACGTCAATCCATGTGGCGTGGCCGGCCACGGCTTCGTCCATCGAGTTGTCGATGACTTCCGCAAACAGATGGTGGAGCGCCTTTTCATCCGTGCCGCCAATATACATGCCCGGCCTGCGCCGAACCGGTTCAAGGCCTTCGAGTACCTCGATATCGGCAGCGGTGTATTCGTCGGCTGAAACGGAGGCAACCGGACGGCTCTTGGGTGCTGGGGCGGAAGCCTTGGAAAGCGAAGCTGCCGTACCGCCTGCGAAGAGATCGTCTTTTGCACTCATTCTGGTCAATATCCGTTGGTTTTTCCGAGCCGTTTCGTGTGCCCGACACAGGCTTTATCATTTCAGATGCAACGCAATACAGCAAAATGTTGTTTCTTTCCCCACGCACTTTCCCCGTGGATGTGGCCAGTTGGCATGGAAAACAGCTGTTGGACCCAAAGACTTCCGATTGTCTTGATCATGAAGTGAAATCATGGCGTTAGTCGTGGTGTCGTTTGATGCTGCCGGGGGATATGAGCTGGAGCCCGAGGGTCTGCTTCTGGGCTGTGGCCTTGAAGCAACACAGTGCAGGAGAGTCACACTCCCCCCCTGACTCACCCATTGATGCCGCGGTTCGGCCATGATTGATCATAATGTAGCAAGGCGACGGGAAGTACTGCCGCTCTTCATAATGAGCAGTTCCTCTCGTGTATGGGATGGCGGGAATATGGGTGCCGGATAGGACCTGTGCCGGGAAACGGCACTGGACGATATCCGGTTGGCATCGAAATGAATCCCAGCTCTTGCCACAATCGTGCCCGGTCGGGTCCTACAAAGGCCGGAATGCCGGGATACGCTTGGGTAGCTAGGGTTGAGTGTCGATATCTGCAGGTTGTTGCTGCAGGAAGGTGAGTGTGAGGGTATGGCCTCTGTCAGGCAGACATTAGAAGGCGGGCGGAAGACGCAGTCGCAAACCGGCGAGCGGTTCGCGTTTGCCCGGATGTGCGCGATCGGTCTGGTTTCAGGATTTTTGAGCCTGAACCCATCTGTGGTCATGGCATTTGATGGCACTCCCATGGACCCCGACACTCAAATCGGACCCGACGTGGTGAGCCCGAGTGAAGCCCTTCGCAAGGGCGCGCGGCAGTATTACTCCGGTGACAAGACGGCAGCTTTGGTCTCGTTGCAATATGCCGCCGACCATGGCCAGTCCATGGCTGCCTGGAAGCTTGGCGAAATGTATGCGCAGGGCGACGGGGTACAGGAAGACGATCTGAAAGCGTTCCAGTACTACAGCCAGGTTGTCCGGGAACATGGCGAGGAAGGGCCGAACGGCCCGGACGCTCCCTTCGTCTCGAGCGCTTTCGTTGCATTGGGCGGCTACTATCGCGACGGGATCGGGGATCGTGTGCAAGCTGATCCAGTTCGTGCAAAGCAGATCTTCACCCATGCAGCGTCCTATTTCGGAGACGCGCAAGCTCAGTATGAATTGGGGCGCCTGTATCAAGACAGCAATGCGCGCATGGCGGTCCGCTGGTTCAATCTGGCTGCGATCAAGGGACATATCGGTGCGCAGGCCCGGCTTGGGGAGGCGCTGTTCAGCATTGGCCAGACAGATGGCCGCAAGGCGCGTGGCCTGATGTGGTTGTCGGTTGCTCTGGCGCAAGCCGGCTCGGCCAATCAGACCTGGATCCGGGATCTGCATGAAGCCTATTTCGCGGCTGCCGACGAGAACGTCCGCTCACAGGCCCGGAAGATGACCCAAGCTTGGCTGTCCAGCAACAAGCCGGATCTGGCAACGGCGCAAACCGTGGCCATGGAATGACTTCCGTCAGAGTGGTTTAGTCCGGATTAAAGCAGAACTGCGGTTAGCGGAATCTGCATTAAATGACATGTCTGCAATCCCGCATTTGATGAGACAAATCCGGTATCGGCATTTCTTGGTAGGATTTTGGCCGCCGCGTTTGTCCTTGATTCACCAATATGATTGCGGTCAAGACGAGAGCAATTGCTTCGAGTGCGCGCGTGGAGCACGTCTTTCACGGAGTAATCGACACCCGCCACGGCGGTTCATCCCCGCGTGTGCGGGGAAC
>NZ_SMMF01000649.1:0-3139 GCF_009711355.1 Roseibium sp. RKSG952
CGGCCGATCAATCAAATTAAAACGGCGAGATAGGCAAACAGGCACACAAAGTTCAGCTGTGTGAAAGACAGAACTTGCTCTGCGCTCGAACAAGGACTAGAATCATAGCTGCGAAACCGAGATTTTAAGTCCTAGTGCTTATCTCATTTAGAGCCCGCCCCTGTGGCGGGTTCTTTGTATCTAAGTCATCGTTCATTCTCCTTGTCTGCATTGTTCAAGTAGGATTCGTAAATATCCGGCAATTGATCCGCAATAAATTGTCCGAACGCCGATGGGTCTACACCAGCGCCACCACTAAGCGAAATTGAGTAATTTCGAGCTGTTTTTATAGTTTCCGCCTTTATACGGCTATCATTGGAGATCCATTTTTCCGGTTTTGCTTTGGCTGGCCGTTTCTTGCGGGTCTGTTTCAGTTTGGACAGTAGCTGCACCACTTTATCCGACGGGGCGAGTGATGTAGCCTCTTGTGTTTCCAAAAAAGTAAGAGCGGCCTCTTTATTACCGGGTCGATCAAGAAGCTTTTTGAGCTGATACAGCGGCTCACGGCCAACTTTTCTGGCAGCTCCTAAATGAGCAACCACTTCGGGTGGAATTTGAGCAACACTAAGCAATTTAGAAAGTGCTGAAGCGTCACAGGTAAGTGCAGCCAACAAGGTTTGATTTTCATACCCATCGTCCGCTAGTCGTTTTGCAAACATCGCCTTTTCCAAAAATGACAAGTTGGCGCGGGCAGAGTTTTCACGGCCCTGCAAAACAACATGTTCGACGTCTGTTAGTTCTCGAACAACGGCGCGCACGGTTTTTTGTAAGCGCTTTGCGGCAGCCCATCTGCGATGGCCAAACACGATCATATATCGAGATTGATCCTTGGGATTCGGCCTTACCAGTATCGGTTGTTGTTGCCCTTCATTGGCTATAGTCTGTACAAACTCATCAAAATCAGATCCATCGTCGATGCGATCCGCAACGAAAGAAGGGTCAACTATATCGGTTGACAGCTCAATGATCGTGTCGCCCATAGCAAGCTGTTCAGCCTGCTGCGCAAGCAAGTTAATGGAGCCTGTAATAGACTTCCCAGCTCCCATTAGCCGGGGCTGAGCCGTTCGTTCTTCCGAAACCGCCTTACGTTTTTGCATAAGACCGTCGAATGGGTTTTTCTTGGTCATTGGTTCAGTCCAGAAATCCGATTATGTAGTTGTATTTATTTATTTTTTTGTAGTTTTGTCAGCAGACAAAACTATCGACCCCATGTCTTGTGGATCAAATCCTGGATTTCATTATTTACCTTGAGCATGCATTCCATGGCTCTATCGTATACAGATCCCTTAATTGCTCCTCGTTCCAGCTCATAAAGAGATCGCTTCGTCAGCCCTGCATCGGATATCGCCGTTGATTTTAACATCGGCGAATTCAGTACTTCTTCGGCCAGGATGGATTCCAAAAAACCTACCATGCGCCTTTGCGGAACATCTGTCGGTTCATAGCGTGTTATAAGATAACGCATCCAATCCATTTGAACTGGCACGCCAGCATCACGTAGGTTCCTTGTGATACTCCCCAACATCAAAAGAAATTGGCTCATAGACATCAAGTCCAACATCTGTGGGTGTACCGTTATCAATACGGAAGTTGCAGCACTTAACGATGCAAGGGTTAGATAACCAAGTTGCGGAGGGCAATCCATGATTACGACATCAAAGTGTTCTTCAATCGTTTCCAATTGATCTGCAATACGCGCGAAAAAGCGTTTCCCTTCAGCAGAAGTCTGCATAGCCAAAGGGGTCGCATACTCAAACTCTTGAAGATCCAAGTTCGCAGGAATAATCTTTAGCATCGGGAAATTTGTGTCCCGTATAGCCGTCGCAATATCCTGTCGTTCATTGTCATATCGAATTGCGTCATAAATTGATGGGTTGTTGTCTAATTCTGGCTGGAACCCATGCAAAGCAGAAAGCGATCCCTGTGGGTCCAAATCAATGCCTAATGTTCGATGTCCCGTTAGTGACAAATGTTGGCCCAAGTGTGCAGCGGTTGTAGTTTTTCCACTCCCGCCCTTAAAATTCACTACAGCAATAACTTGAAGTTTTTCATGTGAACGCTTTCGTGGAACATACGGCTTTGAAGCTGACCGACCAGTTTCATTAAGGTACTCTCGGAGTTCTTCGATCTGCTCGGCATCATAGTATCTTTGGTCTCTTCTACCAATCTCGGGGACCGGCCCTTTCTCATTAAGATAGAGCCGCTTCAAATTTTCTGGCGTCGTCCCAATGAATGATGCAACTTCTTTAAGTGGAAATTTTCGGAGAGTTTTCTGAGCATCGGGAGGAAAAGTCTGCCGACGGAGCTGATCAAGCATCTGGGAGATCTCTTCTCCGTGCTGAAGAATCTTGTCATCAAGTGTGAATGGTTCGATTTTATCAAGCATGGAAATATGGTCCCGACGAATAACGCTACTTTTACCGATGCAGCAGCAGTTCCGTAATTATTGGATACAAAATGATTCCTGCAAGCTTTTTTTCGTAAACAAACACTTAACACGTGGATGGTGTTTGGAGCCTCAGCTCAAGAAGGCGTTTCAGTTGAAGTGCTACAGGGTCGAAAAATTCGCCAACAAATTGTTTTTAATGATTTTTTTTGATTTTTGTCTGCTGACAAAATTTCCCAGCTTATCTTTGGAGATATCCATGTTTCACTGGGTACCGAGTTTTGATTTTGCTGCTCTTGCTAAAATTCGTTCGTTATTTCCGAATCAGACGTCGAAAAATCATTCAGCTTCCGAACAACCGGTAATTATGATTCTACGCTCGCCATACTCTTACACCGCAATTCAAGCGGTAAGACCTACCGGCAAGAATCCCATTCACCCTATCATTGTCATTGCGTTGGCTCGCTCTCGGAGTCTTTGGGAGCCGTACCCAGACCCAGTTTTCTTCTGAACTAAATGAGATGGTGTTGTCACACTAGAAAGTAGCGCTGAGGTAAACAATTTGAAAAAACCAAAAACCAATTATCGGCGAATTGGAAGCACTGGGGCCGGCGGAGACTGACGGGTTGTGTTCCGGGCTTGGGTTTAGCTGACATTCGTTAGTCTACCATGCATTGGCAGTCCCCGGCCCATGGACGAAGCCGCTCGCGCGGC
>NZ_SMMF01000259.1:0-450 GCF_009711355.1 Roseibium sp. RKSG952
ACGCAAGGTTATGTTGTTGATCCTCATCTCAATCCGGTTGCGCCCGGGGTTGCGGGCGAGCTTCTGATCGGCGGGCTTCAGGTGTCGCGCGGCTATTCTGGCCGGTCCGCTCTGACGGCGGAAAGGTTTCTGGCCGATCCGTTTTCGGGCCGGCATGGCGCACGGGTCTACCGGACCGGCGATCTTGCCCGCTGGCGGGTTGACGGCAGTCTTGAATTTCTCGGCCGGATCGACGCCCAGGTGAAGATCCGCGGCATGCGGGTGGAACCGGGCGAGATCGAGGCGGTCCTGCGGGCGCAGGAGGGCATTGCCCAGGCCGTTGTTGCCGCGCGCCGTCTGCCCGTGCCGGGCGAGGGCGCAGGGAAGACGGATGTGCAGCTTGTTGCCTATCTGGTTCCGGAAAGCGGGGCCGGGCTCGGGAGCGGGCGTGGACAGGCTGAACCGGAACTT
>NZ_SMMF01000042.1:0-219 GCF_009711355.1 Roseibium sp. RKSG952
GATGTGCCTTGAGGCGGTGAGGCAACACGGATGGGCATTGAAATATATGCCGGATGCCCTTCAGACTAAGGAGTTGTGCCTCAAGGCGGTGAGGCAAAACGGAGAGGCGTTGCATTATGTGCCGGACGCCCTCCAGACGCGGGAGCTGTGCCTCGAAGCAGTGAGGCGACAGGGCTTAACGTTGCGCCATGTTCCGAAAGTCTTCCATACACCTGAGCT
>NZ_SMMF01000797.1:0-9895 GCF_009711355.1 Roseibium sp. RKSG952
CGGAAACCGCCTTGAAAGGCGTTCCGTGACATTTCATCTCCATCCCAAACAGCTGATAATGGGCAGAATTGGCGCGTTCAGCTGCGCAGGCCCAATCCAAGCGTGGCCTCCCCCCGGAAACACCCGTTGACCGGTCGTTCATGGATCATGGGTGCGCAAAGGCCCGCATCATATCCGGTTAAGAATAGCGCATCGAAACAGGAACTATCGTCCCGTCCATCCCTGCTCCGGCCACCGTCTGCGGGAGTGAAATATTGGTTAATTTGTTGATCGTAGTAAAGGCAGAACCTACGTAAATCCGAGCTAAATTATTAATAACCCAAGTAAAACTGTTTACTTGGAATGCGGAGTGGTGAAATGAACAAGTCGCATAGTAAGATTTTGGCCGGTGCTTTGGCGCTTCTTATCGCCGCAACGTCCTCATCCGCATTTGCCGCGACAGAGAATGTGGGCTTTGCCGGTGCGCCGATTATCGTTGACCGTTCATTGCCGGTTGGACATCGGGCAGGAGAATCATTCCAACTGGTTATTCAACCCGACGGAACTGCGACGCTTGACACGCGCTATGTCAACGCCAACCGTTTTGTTCCGGTCCAGTTCAACGACCAAGTCGTTCTTCTGGACAAGTCCGGAACGCCGATGACGTATGTTGCGGTCAATAACAAACTGCGCGGATCGTTGTGGCGCAAAACCCGTGACTCCAGCGAAGCAACCAACTTTGCGATAAGTCCCGAACAGCTGAAAAATCTCGGCGCTGTGGAGTTCATTGCCAGTAGCCGCGCTCCGAGGAGCAACCCGGATACCGTTTACGCGATAGCTGTAACGGGTGTTGATGCCCTGCCCGGAGGGGCCGCTCCGGGCGCTGCCGGTGCCGGCAAATAGTCAGTCTGCCAAGGCGGGCTGTGTCATGCCGCGCAAACAGCATGCGGTCTTGAGAGGCATGACCGCATGCTGTTGTTGCCGGCAATGAAAATGGACCGGCCGCTCAGCACTCGACGATGTTGACCGCAAGGCCGCCGGTGGAGGTTTCCTTGTACTTGTCGCGCATGTCGAGCCCGGTCTGGCGCATGGTCTCGATGCAGCCGTCGAGCGGTACGAAATGGGTTCCGTCCCCGCGCAGGGCCAGCGATGCGGCGGTGACCGCCTTGACCGCGCCAAGCGCATTGCGCTCGATACACGGCACTTGAACCAGACCGGCAATCGGGTCGCAGGTCATGCCCAGGTGATGTTCGAGCGCGATTTCCGCAGCATTCTCGATCTGTTCGTTGGTGCCGCCGAGAGCCGCACACAGACCGGCGGCCGCCATCGCGGAAGCGGAACCGACTTCGCCCTGGCAGCCGACTTCGGCACCCGAGATCGAAGCGTTGGACTTGATGATCCCGCCGATCGCCGAGGCGGTCAGCAAAAATGTGCGGATGCCTTCCTTGTCGGCGTCGGGGCAATGGTCGAGATAATAGCGCATCACTGCCGGAATGACGCCTGCCGCCCCGTTGGTCGGCGCGGTGACAACGCGTCCGCCGGCTGCATTTTCCTCGTTCACCGCCATGGCATAGACGCCAAGCCAGTCGACCACCGTATGCTCGAACGGCCGGTTGGTGCGGCCCTCGCGGATGAGTTTCTGGTAGATGTCGCTCGCCCGCCGCTTGACACTCAGTCCGCCCGGCAGGATGCCCTGTTGGGTGATGCCGCGGTTGATGCAGCTGTCCATGGCCGACCAGAGCCCGTCGAGGCCCTTTTCGACCTCATCTTTCGGTTTTTGGGCGCACTCGTTCTCCATTTTCATCTGCGCGATGCTGCAATGGGACGACTGGCCCATGGCCAGCATTTCCTTGGCGCTCCTGAACGGATAGGGCACATCCGGCGTGTCGTCGGCAATCGGCGTGTTCCTGGTGTTCCTCAGCTCTGATTCGGTGACCACGAACCCGCCGCCGATGGAATAGAAAACGAACTCGTCGACCATGGCGCCCTCGGCATCGAGGACCTTGAAGGTCATGCCGTTTGCGTGCAGCGGCAGGGGCGGCCCGTAATCGAAAATGACATCGTTGTCCGGATCGAATCCGAGGGGGGGGATGCCATCCAGATCAAGCGCCTTGCGGGTGTTGAGCGCGTCCAGCATCGGATCGATGCCGTCAGGATCGAGATCCTGCGGCAGGACCCCAAGCATGCCGAGGCAGACGGCGCGGTCGGTTGCGTGCCCCTTGCCGGTGAAGGCCAGCGAGCCGTGCAATGTCACGGTGATCCTTGCGCCGCGCGTCTCGACATCCGGGATAGCGCGCACCCTCTCAAGATACCGGTTGACGGCCACCATTGGTCCGATGGTGTGGGAGCTGGACGGACCGATACCGATCTTGAAGATGTCGAAAACGCTGATGAACATGCGAGCCCGGCACAAAGTCTGAGTGAATGGGAACAGGCGGTTTTTCAAACCATAGTCTGAACATGGGGTAATTTCTGACAAAGGTCACCTATCCTGTCCTGAAAAATCCGCAAAAAGACGTATACAGGCTAGGTTCATGTCGTTTTTTTAAGGCGGCAATTGTCAAGCCCGGGCTTCGTTGCCTGAAACGGGAAAGGGCGGCGAACCATGGAGCAGTTGAGATGGACCTGATAGACATAACCCCCGTTGTCCGGACGGGCATGGCGGTCTTCCCCGGGGATGCGCCCTACAAGACCTCGGCCACTTTTCAGATCAGCCCGGACTGTCCGGTGAATGTCGCGGAATTCTCCATGTCCTGCCACTGCGGTGCACATGCCGATGCGCCCTTGCACTATGATCCCGACGGTGCGGCAATCGACGAACTGCCTCTGGAGACCTTTATCGGGCCCGCCCGGGTGATTGATGCCCGGGGGCAAGGCCCCTTGTGCCTGCCGGAAGAGATTTCCGGCCATCTCGATGACGCACCGGAACGCATTCTCTTGCGTCTGGCGGATCGTCTTGACCCGATGGTCTGGCCCGCAGGGTTTCGGGCGATCCATCCCGCAACCCTGGACTTGCTGGTGGATCGCGGGGTCAGGCTGATTGGCGTCGATGTGCCTTCCGTCGATCCGGAAACCTCCAAGGATTTGCCCAGCCACATGGTGGCGCGGGCAAGAAATCTGAGAATTTTGGAGAATCTCACGCTCAGTGAGGTGTTTCCGGGTGATTATGAGTTGATTGCTCTGCCAATGAAGCTAGAAGGGCTCGACGCGGCCCCCGTCAGAGCGGTTTTGCGCAAGCTTTGATCGCCGGGGGCAGGGGATGGGAACAAAAACAATAAAATGCCGCCCATTGCGGCAAGGAGCAGAAATGCTAGTGCTTGACCAACTCGTTATGGACTTTAGCGGGTTCCGTGCGGTCAATGGCTGCAGTTTTTCGGTTGCCGAGGGGAGCATCACCGGCTTGATCGGGCCGAACGGCGCCGGCAAGACCACCTTGTTCAACCTGATCGCCGGGGCCATGCCGCCGACGGCCGGAAAGATCACCTTTCGTGGTGAAGATGTCACGCGGCTGTCCAGCGATGCCCTGTTTCACAAGGGATTGGTCCGGACGTTTCAGATCCCGCACGAATTCGACCGCCTTTCGGCGCTTGAGAACCTGATGATGGTGCCGCCGGAGCAGCCTGGTGAAAGCCTTGTGTCCAACTGGCTGTCCTGGGGCAAGGTTCGCAAGGCGGAGCAGGAGGTCGAGCGCAAGGCCTATGAAACGCTCGCCTTTCTGGAACTGACCCATATCGCCCATGAACGCGCCGGAAATCTCTCCGGTGGCCAGAAAAAGCTTCTGGAACTGGGCCGGACCATGATGACCGACGCCAAGCTGGTTCTGCTTGACGAACCGGCTGCCGGGGTCAACCGCACATTGCTGCGCAAGCTCGAGCAGAAGATCGAGATCCTGAACAAGGAGCGCGGCTACACCTTCATCCTGATTGAGCATGATATGGAGATGATTGAAAAACTGTGCGACCCGGTCGTGTGCATGGCCGAGGGCAAGGTTCTGATCGAGGGCGGGTTCCAGACCGTCCGCTCCGATCCGCGTGTGCTGGAAGCCTATCTCGGCGAAAGCGTGGAGGCGTGAGCATGCAGTCACTTCTGTCAATGGACGCCCTTACCGGCGGCTATGGGGATGCAAACATTCTTCAAGCCGTGGACATGCGCGTGTCGGATCAGGAAATCGTGGTGATTGTCGGCCCGAACGGGGCTGGCAAATCGACGGCCATGAAAGCGGTCTTCGGTCTCTTGAAGATCCGGGGCGGCGCCATCCGGTTTGATGGCGAGGACATCACCGGCTGGGCCCCGAACCGGATCGTGCAGCGCGGCATCTGTTACGTGCCGCAGGTCGACAACATCTTCCGGGAAATGTCGATCCACGAAAACCTGGAAATGGGCGCATTTCTGCGCAAGGGCGATCTGAGTGCGGCCTATGACCGGGTCTACACCCTGTTTCCGGATCTGAAAGAGCGGCGCAAGACGCTTGCCGGCACCCTGTCGGGCGGCCAGCGCCAGATGGTTGCCATGGGGCGGGCCCTGATGCTGGACCCCAAGCTCCTGCTGCTGGACGAGCCGACCGCGGGTCTGTCTCCCAAATACATGGAACAGATCTTCCAGATCTGCCGCGATGTGCGCGGCACGGGCGTTGCCATTCTGCTGGTCGAACAGCATGCCAAGCAGGCGCTGGCCTTTGCCGATCGCGGCTATGTGCTGGCGGCGGGGCGCAACCGGCACGAGGGCACGGGCGCTGAGCTGCTGGCCGATCGTGAAGTCGCCGAAATGTTCCTGGGCGGGTAAGAGAGCGACATGGATTTTCTTGAACTGATCAATTTCTACATCCTGCCGGGCGTGGTGCTTGGCTCGATTTACGCGCTCGGGGCGGTCGGGATCACGCTCGTCTTTGCCATCCTGCGCTATGCCCATCTGGCCCATGGCGATCTGGCCACACTCGGCGGGTTCATCGCACTGGCCGTGGTGACCGGCTTCGGCATCTCGCCTTATGCGGCCCTGCCGGTCGCGATTCTGGCAACGGCAGCGGTTGCCGTCGGGATCGACAAGGTGTTTTACGAACACCTGCGTGAACGGCCGAAAATCGTCACCGTCATGGCCTCGCTCGGTATCGCCTTGATGGTGCGTGCCGTGGTGCAGGTCGTCTGGGGCGTGGATTCGGAGAGTTACGTCAAGGGCATCGTGCGACCGGAAAACTATTTCGGCCTGCGCATCCGGGACCGGGAAATCTACACGATCCTGGCCATGCTGGTGCTTGTGGGCGTGCTGCAGGTGTTCCTCAGCCAGTCGAAATGGGGCAAGGCCATGCGTGCCATGTCCGACAACCCCAATCTGGCCTTGCTGTCAGGCATCGACAACAAGAAGGTTGTCATGCTGACCTGGGTGATCGCGGGCGGCCTGTGCGCGGCAGCCGGCGTGTTTCTTGGCATCAACACCGAACTCAAGTCGATGATGGGCTGGAACATGCTGTTGCCGATGTTTGCCGCCGCCATTCTGGGCGGGGTCGGCCGGGTCGAGGGCGCGGTGCTTGGCGGGCTGATCGTCGGAATTGCCGAGGAGCTCTCGGTTCTGGTGATCCCGAGCGAATACAAGGCGGCGATGGCCTTTGTCATCCTGCTGATCATGCTGCTTGTCCGGCCGACCGGCCTGCTGCGCGGCAAGGTTCTTTGAGGGAGACGGACTGATGGAACTTATGGGTCTCCTGAATTACGGCCTGTTTCTGGCCGTTTTCATCGGCATCTACGGGCTTCTGGCGCTGGGGCTGAACATCCAGTGGGGCTTTGCCGGGCTGTTCAATGCCGGTATCGCCGGGTTCTTCGCGGTCGGTGCCTACACATCCGCGATCCTGACCAGTGCGCCGGCCGACGGCCGTCTGGGCGGTTTCGAGATGCCGTTCTTCGTCGGCTGGATCGGGGCCATGATTGCCGCTGCCGTGATTGCCTGGCCGATCGGCAAGATCTGCTTGCGGTTTCGCTCCGACTATCTGGCGATTGCGACCATCGGCATTGCGGAAATCATCCGTCTGGTCATCAAGTCCGAACCGGCTCTGACCAATGGCGCGCGCGGCATCACGGGATTGCCGCGTCCGTTTGGCGATTTCGACTACACAACGTCGCTTGCCGCCTATTTGGTTCTGGTCTTCGTGGTGCTGGCAATTGCCTATGTGCTGGTGGAACGCCAGTTCAACGCGCCCTGGGGCCGAATGATGCGCGCGATCCGCGACAATGAGGCAGCGGCCCGGGCGATGGGCAAGAACATCGAGTACCGCCGTCTGGAAGCCTTTATCTTCGGCGCGGCCCTGATGGGTCTTGGCGGGGCCCTGTTTGCCCATTTCAACCGCTCGATCACGCCCGAGGCGGTAGATCCGATGGTGGCGACGTTCCTCGTCTGGATCATGCTGATCCTGGGCGGCTCGGGCAACAACCGTGGCGCGATCCTGGGGGCTGCAGTCGTCTGGATCATCTGGTCCATGTCGGAGATTGCAACGGACCAGCTTCCGCATGAATATGCGGTCAAGGCGAAATATGTCCGCCTGTTCCTGATCGGTCTGCTCCTGCAGCTGGTTTTGAGGTTCCGGCCCGAAGGCATCTTGCCGGAACCGTTGCGCGGCGATCTTCGCCAGACAAAAGACAGCGGTCCGCATTGAGCGGTCCGCAGATCCAATCCGGCACAAGCCGGACACAAGTGGAGGTAGTACTGATGAAACTCAAGATGCTCGCACTGGCCGGCAGCCTGCTGACGGCAACCGCGCTTTCAACCGGCGCAGCTCAGGCCGACGTCAAGATCGGCCTGCTCGGCGGTGTGTCCGGCCCGATTGCGGCCATGGCTCCGGCAATGATCGACGCGGCACAGCTTGCCATTGACGAAGTCAACGCGCAGGGCGGTATTCTGGACGGCGAAAAGCTTGTCGGCGTCGTCGGCGACAGTGCCTGCAACCCGCAAGGCGGCACGGATGCGGCAACCAAGGCGGTGAACATCGAAGGCGTCAGCGCCATCGTCGGCCCGCATTGCTCGGGCGCAGTTCTGGCGGCTGCCGGGTCGGTCACGGTTCCGGCCGGTATTGTCATGGTGACCCCGTCGGGCACGTCCCCGGAAATCACCGGACTGGACGACAAGGGCCTTGTGTTCCGCACCGTGCCGTCGGACGACTATCAGGGCCGAGCACTGGCGCGCACACTGCATGAACAGGGCTATGATTCTGTCGCGGTTGCCTATGTCAACAACGACTACGGCACCGGTCTCGCGAACTCCTTCAAGGACGAGTTCGAAGCCAAGGGCGGCAAGATTGCGGGCTTCGCCGGTCATGAAGACGGCAAGGCTTCCTACCGCTCCAACCTGGCTGATCTGGCCTCCGGCGGGGCCGACACGCTGGTGATCTTCGACTATGGTGACGGCACCGGGCTGACCATTCTGCGTCAGGCGCTCGAAAACGGTTTCTTCGAGCAGTTTGTCGGCGGCGACGGCATGAAGTCCGATGCGGTGATCAGCGAACTGGGGGCTGAAAACCTCAACACCTATTTCGCGTCCTCTCCGGTCGGTGAGCAGTCTGCAGCACTCGACACCTTCAATGCAGCCTTCTCCGAGGCTGGTGGCGATCCGGACGCGATCTTCGTGAACACCTCCTATGACGCTGCGTTCATGCTGGCGCTGGCGATCGAAAAGGCCGGTGGCGACAAGGCCGGTGTTGCAGATGCCCTGCGCGAGATCTCCAACGGCGAAGGCGAACCGATCCTGCCGGGTGAGTGGGCCAAGGCCAAGGCGTTGATCGATGAAGGCAAGCCGATCGATTACAAGGGTGCTGCCGGAGACCACAACTTTGATGAAAGCGGCGACGTGCCGGGTACCTATGCTCTGTTCGAGGTTGGCGCCAACGGCTATGAAGTCATGTCCAACATGAAGTGATTGGCCTTCAAAGGTTCAATCGTGATGACGGCGGCCCGGCGGGCCGCCGTTTTCTTTTGCGGGAGGCAAGGGGCATCAAACGATCTTCAGGCCCTTCAGGAAGCTGTACTTGTTCCAGACGACACGGCTTTCGGAAAGTTTGCCACCGGAGAAGCGGTCAAGACTGGCGCCCTTCCAGTGGATGGTTTTGCCTGCACCCGCGTCCCTGATCAGGGAGCCGGTATGCTCTGCGGTCATGGCCCACCAGGTCGATACCGAATTGGTTTCGGAAATCTGGCCGATGATTTCAACACGGGAATTGGAAAAATTCTCCTGATAACAGGTCAGAAGGGATCTCAGCTCGGCAAGATCCATGGTGTTTTCGGCTCCGGCCGAATTGAAATGACGTTCCCTGTCATCATCCCTGGCGATGAAATCTTCCCCGTAGGCTGACAGGATATCCCGCCACCTGTTGTTTTTCGGGGCAGGCATGGCCGAGACGACGCCGGGCGCAAAATGGACGCGCAAACCGGAGTTTGCCATGCCGTCCAGACCGTCCGCGTTTCCATTGCAAAAATGCTCAAGGATCTGCCGTGACAGAAGCTTCAGGTCGTCATCGGACATCTAGACTAACTCCTTGGTGAAATGCCGGAACAATCGGAACCGGTTACATGGGCCAGACAATTTGGCACAAGTATATAGTGGCCGGTATCGTAACCGTGGCGAGTATCGTGCCCAGAACGACGATCTGGCCCGTTTCCTTTGAATAGGCGTCCAGCTCCTTGGACAGAGCAAATGCCACCGCCGAGGTCGGGGTGCTGAACAGCAACACAAGGGACACCGAAGAGGAGGCATCAAGACGAAGGGCGAGGACAAGGCCCAGAACGATCAATGGAGCAGCCACCGCTTTCGCAAGGACCATCAACCAGACTTCAAGGCTCCACGCGGAAGGCGAGATTTCGCGAATGGACAGGCCGACAGCCACCAGCCCGACCGGAACAATCGACTTTCCAAGCATGTCGAGCGGTTCATGGAAGACATGCGGGACTTTCACTCCAAGGAGTAGAAATACCAGACCGAACAAGGGGCCCAGGATGAGCGGATTCTTGATCGTGTCCAGCAAGACGTGAAGGGTTGCCTTGGCTGCGCTGACAGATTCGGAACTCCTGCTGGACAGGCCGTGCAGGAAAAGCGTGATCGGCGTCAGAAGCAGGTAGCTGACAAATCCGTTGATGACCAGCGACGGTGTGCCCCTGGCGCCGACCACGGCCAGGATCAACGGCAGGCCGACGATGATGAGATTGAATTTCGCAATCGTGAAACCGGCAAAGACGCTGTCGCTCATCGGACGGTTCAAGGCCCGGTTATGGATCAGCATGATCGCACCGAAGACGATTGCGTATCCGAGGATCGTCGCAACAATCAAGGGGCCGTTCAACAGGTCGCTGATTTTGGAATCTGCGACCGCAAGAAACAGGCTGGCAGGCGCGGCCAGATAGACAATGTATCTGGTCAGCACCAGGTCGGCATTGTCGGGAAACCTGAAAAACAATCGCGCCAGATAGCCGATCGCTGCAATCAGGAGGATTGGAAAGGTAACTTCAAATGGATTCAGGTGGCTTGCCATTTTTGATCCCTGGCGGAATGCGGGTATAGGCAGTGCTACTCCAAGATATGTATTTGACCGGCGTGATGTAGTTGTCAGGATGACGCATCTTCACTTGGTTTTATTCCGTTTTTCAATTTGTTTTTTAAGATAAACGTGTTTTCGTTTGGAGCGTGCCAGATTGTAGCCTTTGGGGATTTTTACCAAGAGCGATCTGCGGCACTTTTTCATCAACTCATCGATGCTGATCTGCCGGTCTTTCGAATGTGGCGGAAGACGCTTCCCGCAAATCTGTTGGTTGGAACGCCGCCCTTGCCTTTGCATCCGGACTGCCGGGACAGGCCTGTCGAACGGTTTGACTTGGCGAACGAGGCTTTGATAGGCGCTGTGGAGCCACTATTGTGCGAGGTAGTGTCAAAGATCTTTCGCACTTTT
>NZ_SMMF01000563.1:0-1902 GCF_009711355.1 Roseibium sp. RKSG952
GGCAGGTCGGGATCGCCGGACGCTCACGATTCCGCGCACATTGCCTGCTTTGACCAGGAATTGTTGCGTTGATTGCATTCATTGCCCGCAATCCAAGCTTGCGAGCGTTCACACGGCTCTGCAAGGAGGGCGTCTTCATCAGTAATCCTGAATTTTGCAAAGGAAGACGTCATGAACATTTCAACGACGGAAATTGACATAGACAAGCCGCAGCTGCGGAGGGCCTGGTCTCTGATTGACGAGGCCTTTCGACGGCACGGACTGTGCGTTCGGCGCGAAAGTGATTTTGAGAAGGCTGATCGCTTGTCAAAAGAGAACGGTTTGGTGGGGTTTGAAGCAAATTTTATCGTAGGTTTGCACACCTTCACGAACTGTCAGGCATTTTGGCTTGGTTTGTTTGACCGGCAGGGTCAGTGCGTTGGGCGGGTTGGTGCGCGACTCGATCAAATGAAGCCGCCCATGACGCTTGCTGACTTCTGGAAGAGGCATGTCTTCCGATGCTATCCTTCAGCTGAGGGGGGCGGCGTGAAAATGGCGTCTGACCAGCCGCGTTTCGGGAACAATATCTCCGGAAATGTCGTTTATCTCGGCGGGGCCGAGATACATGAAGACTGGCAGGGTAAGAAGCTTGGCGGTCTTCTTGTTCAAATGGCCCAGATCGAAGCATTGGACGAATGGCAAGCCGACTTCGTATATGGCTGGATGGAAAGCTGGAAATTCAAGGATGGCTTCTGGCGTGATTGTGGCTTTACACACGCATATCCACGTGGCCTGCGCTGGGACGGCGCCGGACCTGTTTCGATAGACGAAAACCTGATTGTTGCGGGAAACTCGGCTGCGGATATCTTGGATCTGATAGACCACATTGTCCATTCTCGGACACCAGCTTGACAAGACAAAACAGTCGCTCAAACCCTGATTTTGTGTGGAATTTCAAAATAAGGCGCTCGAGAGTCAGGTCCGGTGTGTTCTCTCCGAGAAGGTCACCCGTTCTCTGGATGTCAAACCAAGGCTCGCGTTGATTGGCGGCACAATAACCAAACGCCTGCCGTTGTCTATAATCCAGCGGCAGGCAATGAGGCGGCTGGGGTGTATCGGTCGCATCGGGAAAATAGTGTCGTAAAACAGTTTGTCGTCCAATAAACGTTGATTTGGGCACATCGTTCTTGCACGTCGATGGGACAAACAGCATCAATCGTCGCGAAATCCAGGTCATGCGTTGATCGTGAACGATCAAGCCCTTGTTTTCGCGCCACATGCGGAAAAGGTATTGAGCATCCTCGCCCGCTTCGCCTCTTTCGACGCGGGCAATATCAAGCGGCTCAACAAACGCTGTCATGCACCCCTCCGAAGGCGGTCCAGACCGGGGGCTGGTAGCCCTTCGACATGGCATCCTCGACAATGTCGCGCCGGGCGGCGCGGGCAAGGTCTGCCTGCTCGTCCGCGCTGAGCGCCGTGACACGGTCATGATCAAACATGTCGTAACAATAGAAGTCGAGAAGATACAGGCAGTCATACTGCGCTGCAAGCTTGAACAGCTCCAGAAACTCCAGCTCTGTGTTCGAAAACTCTAAGTGCCTGTGCTTGTCCATCTGCTCCTGCCTGTTCCTTCGCCTCGCAAACCACCAATGCGGCACCCGCCAACAAGCAAATGTGAGGCCAGAATTGGGAGCCCGGCCCGCTCATCCTCAAGGTGACCTCCGGCAGGTCTGCAAGCCCAAGGGGCGGGACGTGCTGCCAGAGCCTCGACGCAAGCGGACCTGTGCCAGCGCATGGGGTCTTTCTGCCGACTATTGCCCGAATTATTGATAAATACAACCTTTAAGAAGTTCGATCCAAACCTAGCGCATAGGATGTGTTTCGATTGCCAGCCGGTACCCGGGCGCCCGGCCCCCCTTGACC
>NZ_SMMF01000145.1:0-293 GCF_009711355.1 Roseibium sp. RKSG952
CCTGGCTCAGAACGAACGCTGGCGGCAGGCCTAACACATGCAAGTCGAGCGCGCCCTTCGGGGTGAGCGGCGGACGGGTTAGTAACGCGTGGGAATATGCCCAAAGGTACGGAATAGCCTCTGGAAACGGAGAGTAATACCGTATGTGCCCTTCGGGGGAAAGATTTATCGCCTTTGGATTAGCCCGCGTTAGATTAGGTAGTTGGTGGGGTAATGGCCTACCAAGCCTACGATCTATAGCTGGTTTTAGAGGATGATCAGCAACACTGGGACTGAGACACGGCCCAGACTCC
>NZ_SMMF01000415.1:0-884 GCF_009711355.1 Roseibium sp. RKSG952
CGCGTGAACTTTTGAATCAGGCTCTTAGAGGTCTCCGAGTATAGATAGAAAATATTGCTAACTTATCCTGTTTATCAGTCTGGCAAATGAGCAAACCTTCTCACATAATGCGGATGACAAGATGATGAATCAAAGCCTCGCAAATAGGACATAAGCAGGACAACGCAAGAAAAGTGAGCCCTTACCCATATTGCGAGGTGTCGTCATTCGGATCCTGAACAACCGGATCCGGTAAGTCAGGCATCAGGTCTTGGTCCGGATCAGGTACGGAGGTGCCTTGCAATCCGGTTTCGTCAGGGCCATCAGCATCTTCAGCCGTCAAGGCTGCGGGGTCTGGAACATCAGGTGCCGCTGGCGCCACCGCGCCAGGGTCAGCGCCTACCGCATCAAGATAGCTGCTCAGATATGAGACAGGTGCAGACGGGGCTGGAGCGGCGGCCGGATCATGGCCGATCGCGTCGAAGTAGGAGGCCAGCCGGTCCATTCCAACGGCGACAGATTCCTCTGGAGCCGGAGTTGGAGCTGTGTTGGCGTCGTTGTCATCGGACCCGTCGCTGGTGTCCGCGAAGGCCATTGCAGTGCTGTCCATATCATGCACGGGCTCCGACGCGGTACTGGCGTCTGTCAGGTCGAGCGTGACCTCATCCGTGTCAACATCGTCCGGTGCATCATGCTGGACGGGGACCACGGGTGTGAAAGTGATACCCTGCAGAACCGTGTGGTCGACATGATGCCCGCTGTTGCCATGGACACTCTGAACATCGATCTGAACCTGAACATCCGCGTCGCCGGCGGCAACGCCTTGCTGGACGATGTGGAACGTATCGAAATGCTGTCCGGACGCAACCAAACTACCGGATAACGTATAAAATTTTTCGCACATT
>NZ_SMMF01000674.1:0-3779 GCF_009711355.1 Roseibium sp. RKSG952
CAACGGTTTTCGAGACCGCCCCGTTCGACCACTCCGGCACCTCTCCGCGGCGCATTGACCTTGGGCGTCAAGTGGCGCGGAACATAGACAAGCGAATCTCATGCCGCAAGAGGCCAAAGAGGCTGTGCTCGTTTTTTTTGGGGAGCCTGTTGAGAACGCTGGCAGGCCGGGAACGAGGCCGCCGCGCTAACCCTCAATTCGCGAGTGGCCGGGAATGGTCTGGAAAGGCGGCTATCCCGCTTCAACGGATACAACGTTTCTGTGCCCGATTGCGATGACCGGTCGCGCGAGAATCCGGCCGGAACGGCAGGAATTGGCGGCATTCTACAATAAAAATTTGACAGGCTGTCTTGCATGGGTATAGTCCACGCGCTCGTAGGGGTGTGCCTGTTGGTGCGCCGCTCGCTGTTTGGTCTGGGCCAGGTCGTTTCCTCAAGCAAGAAACCCGTTCCGCAAAGACCGTCCTGTCACGCAAGTGGTCTGGGATGGCGCCTTTGATCAGCGTAAAAGACTGTCCGCTCACGTCATCCAGGCTGAGTGGCACAAGAACGAAAAGAAGGACGTGCGAGACATGTTCGCAGTGATCAAAACTGGTGGCAAGCAGTACAAGGTTGCCGCAGACGACCTCCTCAAGGTCGAAAAGCTGGATGCCGAAGCCGGCAGCACTGTCACCTTTGACGAAGTGCTGATGGTTGGCAACGACTCGGACACCACGATTGGTGCGCCGACCGTTGATGGCGCATCTGTTGTTGCGGAAGTGGTCGATCAGGGCCGCAACCGCAAGATCATCATTTTCAAGAAGCGCCGCCGTCAGAATTCCCGGCGCCGCAACGGCCATCGTCAGTCCTTTACCCTTGTCAAGGTGACCGATATCCTGACCGGTGGCGCAAAGGCGGCCAAGAAGGCAGCGCCTGCAAAGGCTGCTCCGAAGGCCGAAGAAGCGGCTGACGCCGACATCTCGCCGCTGTTCGATGCGCAGGAAGGCAAGGACGATCTGAAGAAGATCGGTGGTCTTGGCCCGGCAATCGAGAAGAAGCTGAATGCGGCAGGTGTATCCACCTACGCCCAGATCGCAGGTTTCAGCGCTGACGACATCGCCCGCGTCGAGGACGCCCTGAACATCAAGGGCCGCTTTGAGCGCGACAACTGGGTCGAGCAGGCAAAGGAACTGGCTGGCAACTAAGCCGCCGCTCCCTTATCTGGTCTTTTAAGAATTCGAAGAACGAGGAGTTCTCACGATGGCACATAAAAAGGCAGGCGGTTCATCCCGTAACGGCCGCGATTCAGCCGGCCGCCGTCTTGGCGTCAAGAAGTATGGCGGCGAAGCCGTGATCCCGGGCAACATCATTGCGCGCCAGCGTGGCACGCAGTGGCATCCGGGCACGGGCGTTGGCATGGGCAAAGATCACACGATCTTTGCGACCGTGGAAGGCAAGGTTGAATTCCAGCCGAAATCCAACGGCCGAACTTTCATCAACGTGCTCCCGGTAGCGGAAGCAGCGGAGTAACGCCGACGTGTCACGAACCACCGCCGGCGTCCCATAAAGGCCCCGGCGGATCGAGACAGCCAGTCAAAGTTCAAAGGGGAGATGGGATGCCGTCTTCCCTTTTTCTATTGCGCTTTGACTGGAGAAAAAAATGGTTGTTGAAAGCGAGGATCTGTTAGACGAGAGCTGTTTGGGTGCGGCCCCTGTGCCGCAGGACGCGGTTCGTGTCAGGCTTGACTTGCCGCGCGCGGACGACTTGGCCGACCTTGTGTTTCTGGCGAACAACAAACATGTCGCCTCGAACCTGCTGACGATGCCCTATCCCTTCAAGGTGGACGATGCGCGGGCGTGGATCAGAAAGGCCGAGCACCCGCAACCCAACGCCGCAACCTTTGCCGTGCGCCTGAAATCGACCGGCCGGCTGATCGGAATGGCGCGGTATGCCCAGCTTGAAATCGACGGACCGGTTCATGCCGGCTACTGGATCGGTGAACCGTTCTGGGGGCAGGGCTATGCCACCGAATCCGTTCACGCTCTGGTCGATCATGCCTTCACTTATACGGCTGTCGATGAATTGACCGCGGCTTGCCGGGTGACCAACCCCGCTTCGCGGCGTGTGCTGGTCAAATCGGGGTTCCAGTATCGCGATCAGAGCCTGATCCGTTCGGTAGGGGCAGGCGGTACCGTGCCGATCGAGCGTTACTGTCTGGACCGGGCCGTGTGGGCCTCCTTGAAGGAATGGGGGAAGGGCGCATGAGCTTGCCGGTTCTGACCACCAAGCGCTTGGTTCTGCGCCCAGTTGAAATGGGCGACGCAGAAGCAATCGCGGAACTGGGTGGCCGCGACTTCGAGATTGCGCGCTGGCTGACGGGTGTCTCTTGGCCTTACCGGGACGGGGAGGCAGAAGCTTTCTTGTCGAAGATTGCCGATGCCAACCCGCTGAAGACCGAAGCCGTTTTCGCGGTGACACTCGGAGGTGTCTTCATCGGGGTTTGCGCGCTGGAGGCACCCGGGGATCTGGACGAATTCTCCGATTGTCCAACGATTGGGTATTGGGTGGGGCGTGCGTTTCAAGGCTTCGGATACACGCAAGAAGCGGCCATGGCCGTTCTCGAGTGGGGTTTTTCAAACCACGAGTGCGATGCAATTGCAGCGCGCGCCTTTGAAGACAATACCGCTTCGCGCTCGGTGCTGAGAAAGCTCGGCTTCAAGCCAGCCGGGAAAACCACACGGTTTGCAAAAGCGCTCGATCGAAAAGTCGACTGCATTGTGGTTCGCCTTGACCGGGCCGATTTCGAACGCGCGCGGGTGGCAGCATGACCCCTGCGGCCTTGACGACGGAGCGATTGGTCCTGAGGCCTCCTGTTCCGGAGGATCTCGACAGGTGTGCGGAGCTTCTGGGCGACTATGAAGTGGCGAAAATGCTGACGGTGGTTTCTCACCCTTATGATCTTCGAGCGGGCAGGGACTTTCTTGCAAAAGCCGCTCGGGGTTGGGCCGATTGGCAGAATGCGGATGAACTGGTTTTCCAGATTGACCGCGAAGGGCAAATGATTGGCTGTTTGTCGTTTGGGGCGTTGCAGGAAACACCCCGGATCGGCTATTGGCTGGGGCGGCCTTATTGGGGCAAGAGCTATATGAGCGAAGCGGTTCGGGCGGCTGCGGACTGGTTGTTCCGGAATACGGATCACGCTTTGATCGTCAGTCGGGTCATGACCGAAAACGCTGCTTCCCTCACGGTGATGGAAAAGGCCGGTTTTCGCGTTGTTGGCGACGGCACGTGTCAGAGCCTTGCCCGTGGCAGGGCCATGCCGGCCTGGCGGACCGAGTTGTCGCGGGCAGATTTTTACAAGGGGCTTTGATCGATCTGCGATCCGGGCCTGACAGTGGAATATAAAGAGAAGAACCATGAAATTCCTGGATCAGGCCAAGATCTATGTACGATCCGGCAATGGCGGCGCTGGCTGTGTGTCCTTCCGCCGCGAAAAATATATTGAGTTCGGCGGCCCGGATGGCGGCGACGGCGGTCGCGGTGGCGATGTGATCATCGAATGTGTCGACGGTCTCAACACGCTGATCGATTATCGCTACAAACAGCACTTCAAGGGTGAGACCGGCATTCACGGCATGGGCAAGAACCGGACCGGGGCCGACGGCAAGCCTGTTGTCCTGAAAGTGCCGGTTGGAACCCAGATCCTTGAGGAAGACAATGATACGGTGATTGCCGACATGACCGAACTCGGTCAGCGCGTCTTGCTGCTCAAGGGCGGGAACGGTGGTTTCGGCAATGCC
>NZ_SMMF01000380.1:0-774 GCF_009711355.1 Roseibium sp. RKSG952
GGCCGGGATAGGCGCCGCGCACGTCCTCGATCCAGATTTTCAGATAGGCCATGGCCTTTTCCGGCAGGTAGACGATCCGTTCCTTGTTGCCCTTGCCGAGGACCTTGAGGGATCCGTCCTGCCAGTCGATCTGTTCCCAGTTGAGGCTGGAGGCTTCGGTGCGGCGCAGTCCGCCTGACAGGAGGACGGCAAAGAGCGCGAGATTGCGGGCTTTTTGCGGTCCCTCGGTCGCCGCCATTGCGCCAATGGCTGCCTCGATTTCGGATGTCTGCAACATCCGGCCCTTTGCGGTTCTGGACCCGCGCCGCGGTTTCACGGCCTTGATCCGCTCGTATTCGAGGGGATCGAGCTGGCCCATCATCATGGCCGCCCTGGCAACACCCTTGAGCGCGGCCAGGTAGCTGTTGAGGGTGGCCGGCGTCTTGCCGTCCTGATCGAGCAGTCCGAGCAGCAGATCGACATGGGACCGGCGCATGTCGGTCCAGGGGCAACGTTCCAGATCCGGTGCGCCGAAGCGGCGCGCGGCCTGATTGAGCAGGGAGCGCATGGTGCGGCGGCTGTGCCGGGAGGGCAGGGACAGGAGATAGGAGGCGGCCGGATTGGTTTCGGGGTGCCAGTCTTCCGCACCCGGACGGGTGTGGCTTAGGGTTTGCCCGGGCGGAATGATCTCGATCTTGCGCAATTTTTACCCTCTGGCGTGTTGCTGTCAAAATTTGGCCTTGCGCGGGAAACGGCCCGTCCTTGCGCGCTCTGCAAGCTTCTAGTCCTGATAAC
>NZ_SMMF01000203.1:0-359 GCF_009711355.1 Roseibium sp. RKSG952
GGGGAACACTCTTTCCAGAACCCATTGATCCCTCAACAGAATTGCTTTGTCAAAGAACGCACCGGCTTTCTTGAGCCAGTCAGAACTGCCTTTCGGGATAAAAACGCACGAGCTTCACACCATCAAAATCCATCGGCATCCTGGGGTTGGTACCCGCCGTTTTGAATTCATAGCCCTGGTCGGCGGGCGCTTGCAAGATCATTGCTGCATCGCCACTTTCCGACCAGGCCCCCACTTGTTCCCGAACCATCTCCCGCGTTCGGGCGGAATAGTTGCCGACATATACCCCTGCACGTAGTTCCTCGAGCGACGCCAGAAAGCTAATCGTTATCATGCCAGTGCTCAGGAGTAGAGGCTTG
>NZ_SMMF01000442.1:0-1017 GCF_009711355.1 Roseibium sp. RKSG952
TGCGAAGGGGTTCATTCTACTTCCCCGCAGAAGGGTTGTTGAGCGTACCTTTACGTGGTTTGGCAGAAACTGCAGGCTTTATAAGGATTGTGAGCGGACCCTGAAAACAGCACAGCCCATGCTTTACCTCGCCAGTATTAACATGATTTTGCGTCGATGCTTACGAAAAAGCAACATATGATTAGCATCTCGGATGGAATCTTACGCTGTACATGTAGTGTTTGTATATGCTAAATAGTTTTGAAAAACTCGCGGAGTTCATAGGGTCGGATTGTTTTGGTAATGGCATCATCGCCCACCCTCAGATCGAACCATCGCAAGACGTTCCTTCAATGTCTACGCTGAACAACATCGGATTCTCAAACGTAAATAACAATCCAAGCTGTAACAATAACTAACCGAGATTACATCAAAATAGAAAAATCATGAAAAACTCCATAAAAAAAAATAGTTCACGTCATTCAATGATTTTTATTGTTATAACAATAGCAATTACATCTCTAGGAAATGGTATTGTTACGCCTGTATTGCCGTTTCTTATAAAGGAATTATCTAATTCTAGTGTTTCATCTGCTGCTTCATGGGGTGGGTTACTAGTAAGCGTTTACGCAATTGTTTTATTTTTCGCAAGCCCCGCGATCGGCAGTATGTCGGATATTTATGGTAGGCGGCCTTTTTTAATCTATGCTTTACTACTATTGTCCATAGATTATGTAATAATGGCTATTGCACCAAACTTATTGATTTTATTCATTGGACGAATTGCATCAGGCCTTGGAAGTGCCACGTTTGCGGTAGCCACCGCCTATATAATTGATGTTTCACACCCTGAAGATCGCATTAAGAACTTTGGTTTAGCTGGCGCTGGAACAAGCATTGGTATAGCTGCTGGGCCTGCGATAGGCGGGTTGGTGGGAGAACTTGGCACTCGAGCACCATTCTATGCTGCATCCTTTATTGTATTAGCAACACTAATTTATGGATTTTTGGTTTTACCTGAAACATTACCGAAAAACA
>NZ_SMMF01000299.1:0-535 GCF_009711355.1 Roseibium sp. RKSG952
CAAGCCTCTACTCCTGAGCACTGGCATGATGACGGTTAGCTTTCTGGCGTTGCTGGTCCTCGCCTGCCTGCTCCAATTACCCTTGTTGCCCCATCACATAACCGGAGCCGGACTGTCAGTGCTTACGGCGCAAATCGTTTTGTATGCAATCCAGTATACGCTCTACTTCCAACTGCAAAAACAAGCAGGGCCGGTCGTCGTCGGACAGATAGGTTCCGTCCAGGCCGCAATTGGCATCCCTTTAGCGATGGTCCTGTTTCACGAGATCCCAAGTCTACCGCAACTCGCCGCAATAGCCCTCGTCTTGACCGCGATCATATTGGTAAATCAAAGACATACGCCGCGACCAAAAGCCTGACACACAGTACACAACGCACTTGCGTCGAGGGGCAAATTGGATTCGACTTGAAGATTCTCTCCTGCAAGGATTTTCACGATGCTCGAATCCCTTCTCACCCCTCTTCTGGCAACGTTGCGGCCGCATTATGATCTGAGCAAGACACGGCGGTTCTGTCGCAAATTTTGCAGGCGAGGG
>NZ_SMMF01000511.1:0-1475 GCF_009711355.1 Roseibium sp. RKSG952
GGTCAAAGTGACCGGCGCTGGTGTGCCGTTTCGCAGCGACAGGGCCGCGCTCCGTAGGGGGGACCCCTGTCTTCAAGGATCTGTCCGGCCAGGTCTGGCCGGTCCGCTTCCCGGCTTCGACCTCTATGTCAGATTGATTTTTCGGCTGGCTTTGCTACATTCCTTTCAGGAGTGGTCCGGCAGGTTTCCCTGCCGAACCGTTTCCTTACAAGGTGAATTGGACCCGGATCGAGAATTGCAGGCTCTTCCGGGTCTTCTTCCATGTAAGGGTAACGCTAATGGGCAAAAGCCACATATCCGTTACCTCCTTTCGAGTGCAAAGGCCGTTTGCCTCGGCTTGAGAGGCCATCTCTCAAGTCGCCCGCCCTGCCCGGGCTGCTGCTTTTTGCACTCTGAAACCGACTTACCTTGTCCTTGCTTCGGTTGCAATCTCGCGGGCCGATGCCACCGTTTTACGCGGCAGCTTTCAAGCCTTTCAATTCAGCCATCTTTTCCGATAGCATCCATAGGGCCTTGTTCAGTTTGATATCCTGATCAATCCCGTTGACCTTGCGCGTGGAAACACGGCGGCGGCGTCCGTTCGCATCACGGGCCACGCCCCTCAATCCGCCCCTGATCGCATTTTCCTGAACCACGTTGAATGTGGTCCAGAGGTCCCCGCTCCTGTCAGCCGTACGACGGGGCGAAAGAAGTTGTTCCGGGGTGATTGGTGTATCGGTTTCGCCTTCACTGTCCCCGAACCGGGCAATATGGGCCGCCTCGGCAAAAATCTGTTTTTCTTCCCTCGCAAGCGTCAACCCGCTCCAGTCTGCGGGAGCAACAAGGGCCTTTTGTGCGGCTTCAAGCACCCGATAAGTGCCCTCGATGACTTTTCCGCCCACGTCGCCACTGTGGCGCACTTTCACGCTGTCCAGCGTTCCGGTTTGGGCAACAAGGGAGTTCATGCACTGAATGCGGAACAGACCGGCCATCAGGTCATAAGCGGACGTGCCGTCATTCGCATTCTTCAGGAGGATTTCACAAACGGTATCCCCCACAGCGTATTTTTTGCTGTCATCGAACCGGCGTAGCCGGATCAGGTGCTTTGTAAATTCGGCCTTGCTTACATCCCGTGGTTTCGACTGCTTCGCACCCACGGGCATGAACCCCTCGCACATCAATGCCCGCAGAATTTCAATTGTCGGGATCGGCTGGAATTTTTCCGACCGGCTTTTGTGGGCAGTGGTCGCAAAAATGGACGGGGCATTGCGGCGCAATTCGTCTTCGGTCAAGGCGCGGCCATGATCATAACGGGCTGTCTGCGTGTAAATGGTCATCGCAAAATCTCCCCTTCAACCAGCCAGTCCGAGGCAAATGGCAAACAGCCCTGACAAAAACAGCGTTAGGCTGATCAGCTCGGCGGTGATTTTGATAAATGTCATCTGTCTTGCTCCACAGTTGGCGTCTTCTTTTTCCGCGTCGCCGGAAACGGGGGA
>NZ_SMMF01000478.1:0-1239 GCF_009711355.1 Roseibium sp. RKSG952
CAGATGGCAAATCGCGCAACTTCACATGGCATCGAATTTTGAGACTCCGCGCCGTTACCATCCAGCCTGCAGCAGGCGGGTCCGGACAACGAATTATGTCCAGCCCAAGCCACGCCTTAAAGCCGGTTTAAAGCCCCTTCAATCCTTGCAAGCCGCCGGTCACTCAGCCGCTCGAACGGCAAGCCGACATCCTTGAACCCGATATGGTGCACGCCTGCGGCAAGGGCGGTCTTGAGGTGTTGTTCCGCATCACCGATCGTCTTGTCATTCCGCGTGAGCATGAAGATGAAACGAAGGCCCATCAGGTCAGGCGGTTATGGAACGCCGCGCAGCCTTCAGATTTCAACCGACTGCGACGACCTTGGACGGCACATGAAAGAGGATGACGGCGCGATTCTGGCTGCAATCCAGCAACAGCATGATAGCTGGCTCAAGATCGTGCCCGGCAACCCGGCAGAGCTTTGGAAGTGGTGTCTCGACCAGTCTCAGGACCGGCTGTTGTCGCTTCAGGCTTTCCTTGTTGCGCAGAGCGTCAACGCGGTGGACTTTGGAGACAGTTACAACAAGTCAGGGATTGAGCACGGCAAACTGTTGGGCCAGACCCTTAACGTTGACATGAGCGCCTATTTCAAGCCGACCCCGGACAACTATTTCAAGCGGCTGAAGCTGGACGGAATCCGCCAGATCGTTAGTGATGTGTGCGGAGCAGAGATTGCACAACCCATTGCGGGCATGAGCAAGAAAGAAGCTGCGGCATATGCGCAAAAGAAGATAAACGGGATGAACTGGATCCCCGAACCGCTCCGCCTGTTCGAAGACGACGACACCGCTTCCCCGCTTCCCGTTGCGGCTGAATAACCACCCCCATCCGTTCAGCCGTACGCCCGCCCCGCTTTGCTCAGCGGGGCGGGCACTTCTTCAACATTTGGAAATCTGGAATCGGCATGAACAAGCGTTTGCCGATTTGACGCGGGAACCGGACCGGCCAAAAGGCCGGACTTGTCTGAGATGACAGGGGTTCCCCCCTACGGAGTACGGACCTATCGCTGCGAACCGGCACACCAGCGCCGGTCACACTGACCGCCACAGGTCCGCCGCTCCTCCACGACAGACCCGCATTCCTACCCCTTTGACTACGGACCGGCTGAACGCCGGACTTTGATAGCGGGTTTGGGGCTCTGCCCCCGCCCGTTCAAGGATGAACCGCTGGCGCGGCCTGCGCCGGGGTATCCCCACGCT
>NZ_SMMF01000146.1:0-293 GCF_009711355.1 Roseibium sp. RKSG952
TCCAGCCATGCCGCGTGAGTGATGAAGGCCTTAGGGTCGTAAAGCTCTTTCGCCTGTGAAGATAATGACGGTAGCAGGTAAAGAAACCCCGGCTAACTCCGTGCCAGCAGCCGCGGTAATACGGAGGGGGTTAGCGTTGTTCGGAATTACTGGGCGTAAAGCGCACGTAGGCGGATCGGAAAGTTGGGGGTGAAATCCCGGGGCTCAACCCCGGAACTGCCTCCAAAACTATCGGTCTAGAGTTCGAGAGAGGTGAGTGGAATTCCGAGTGTAGAGGTGAAATTCGTAGATAT
>NZ_SMMF01000675.1:0-3787 GCF_009711355.1 Roseibium sp. RKSG952
CGTATCCGCATCGTCGGACATGTCGATCGTAACGGCCGAGTCCAGTGCAGTGAAATAAACGGTATTGGTGCCATCTCCGCCATCAACACTGTCGCCACCGGAATAGACATAGATCGTATCGTTGCCATCTCCGCCATAGTAGGTACTGTCGCCACTATAGTCATAGAAAGCGTTATCCCCGTCTTCTTCGTAGATGGTCGAGGAGCCGTCGGACAGCGTGATCGTGTCATCGTATTCGGTCGCGTAAATGATCTCGAAACTATCGAAATCGCTCGAAGAGCCGTCAGAATAGTCGACGGTTCCGCTATCATCGGAGATAGCAATCGTCGCCCCTGCATCTGATTCAGTCAGCGAAAGCGTGTTGGTTCCGTCACCGCCATAAAAGCTGCCCTCCGCCATGCCGACATAGAGGATGTCATCCGCTTCGCCACCATAAAAAGTGACCGTTCCGGTGCCGCCATAGAGCGTTGTCTTGCCATCACCGCCATAGACAAGATTGGTGCCGGAACCGAGATAAATCGTGTCTTCGCCCGCGCCGCCGGTAATGAGATTGTCTCCGTCATCAACAGAAATGACACTGCCATCGTCTCCAGAATAGATGACATTGTTACCACCACCACCATCGATGGTGTTGTTGCCACCTACGCCGAAAATGATGTCGTCGGAGTCACCACCGGTGATGTCGTCGTCATAATACGTCCCCGCAATGACATCGAAATCTTCAAATGTGACAACCGACCCATCGTCGTAAGTCATGGTTCCAGCGCCGTCAGAGAAATCGATTATGACACCGCTCTCCGATATACTGGCAGCAAGAACATTGAACCCGCCGCCGCCATATACCGTGTCGTCACCGGAAGAGATATAGACCGTATCGTCACCATCCCCCGCATCAACATAGGCATCGGTCCCGGTAACAATGATAATATTGTCACCATCTCCACCACCAACATAATAATCATTACCACTGGTATAGATCAGGTTGTCGCCACCGCCACCATAGACTAGGTAGTAGGATCCATCGGTTGTGATGGTGTCGTCGCCGTCCCCACCTTCAATAGTGTAGATATCGCCATCTGCAACGATGATGTCTCCATAGTCTGATCCGATGATGACGTTGAAATCCTCGTATGTCCCGATAGACCCATCAGAAAACGTGACTGTCCCCGCACCGTCGGAAAAGTCGACGGTTACCGAGGCATCTGCATAAGTAATGTCGATTGTATTGGTGCCGTCGCCACCGTAATAATAGCTGTCCCCGGCCTCGATATAGACCGTATCATTGCCTGTCCCGCCATAAACCGTGTTGTCGCCGGTACCTGAAAAGATCTTGTTGTCTCCGCCGACTCCATAAATGACATCATTGCCCTCATATCCGGCCAGGATGTTGTCCTCTTCACTGCCGATAATGGTGTCGTCATACGCGCTGCCATAAATGTTCTGGATGTTGTATAGCCGGTCCGTGGTTCCATACCCGTCATCGGCGAGCGCATAGGTCTGGCCCGTCGAATCCTCATAGGTGGTCGACAGATCGACATAGATCCCGTCCGGGGAATCGGTGTAGGCGGAGGTGTTGCTGCCGGTGCCGCCGTAGATATAGTCATCCCCGTAGCCGGCTTGAATGTAATCATCCCCGTCAAAACCGTAGTAGACACCGGAATCGGAGCCCCATCCACCCGTATAGCCCGCAATGGAGGAATCCGGGATATAGCCCCAGATATAGTCGTCGCCGTCGCTGCCCACGAGATAGGTTTGACTCGAAGTTCCGTAGACGGTCCAGCCTGTATAGGCCCCCATAAGGATGTAGGAGGTCGTCCCGGAAATCTCGTCCAATACGTCATCGTCAATGTCCACCGTTTGGCCGTCGGACAAACTGTAGGCTTCACCATCTGACGTCACCAGAATGGCATTCTGCAGCAGAGAATAGTAAAATGCATCCGCGATCTCGCTGGATAGTGAGGTAATCGAATCATCATCAAAGATGACACTGGCATCGGCATAAGCAACATATGCAACAGTATCTTCGCTGGTTCCTTCTTCGTACTTGATAGAAAAGCCATACCCGTACGTACCGGTTTCGCTGTCGGTGAGGAAAACATTGGACACCGTCGAATCGGTCACCGGGATGATAAGCACATCCGAGGTCGGATCGAAGTCCATGACGACGCTATAGCCCGCCTCCGGGTCGCTGTCCCCGTCCGAATCATAGGCGTCATCCAGCAATTCATAAAAATCAATCAAAAGCGTAACAGCGAGGAATGTATAAAACCCTGCGCTAAGACTCCCAACAATTATGGAATCTTCTACAGCGGTCTCAGCCACCGTATCAACCACGTCGTCCATTTCGGAAAGATCAGAAGCGATATCCTCAGCGTCAAAGGACGTGCCATCGATGTCAATATCGCCCTTGTTTTCTACATTTTCCCAGAATTCATCCAGTAACGCATTGTCTTCATCCTCGACTACGTCGACATCGTCGTCTACCGTGATCTCATTTTCATCTTCGACGTCGTTAGAGGCGTCTCCGGTATCAACAGCATCTCCTGACGTGTCGGCATCGCCGTCATCATCGGTTAGATCATCATCGACATCATATTCCGTATCGGTGCTGTCATCGTCTGAATCTGAATCATAAAAACCGTTCTCTCTTATCCAATTATCGTAATTCGACTGATAGTCCTCGTCCGACGCAAGACTTTCTATGTCACTATCATCGGTGTCTTGGGCCGTAACCATATTTTGGTACGCCTCAATCATCTTAGAACGATCAATGAAAAACCAAGCTGCGCCGCCAACTGACAGGCCTCCACCAGCGGCTACATAGGAAGCGTCACTGCCTGAATCGCCGGAACTATCATCCGAGCTGTCATCGCTCGTATCGTCCGAACTGTCATCGCTCGTATCATCCGAACTGTCGTCGCTCGTATCATCCGAACCATCGTCGCTCGTATCGTCCGAACTGTCGTCATCCGTCGCGTCGTCGTCGTCAACATCAATTGTAACGTCGTCGGAACCCGTCAGGGCCTCCAGTAATGCAGTCGAGAATTCGTCTGATAGCTCCGACCAATCGACCGGGGTTATATCGGCATAGTCACTGTTGGCGACGGTTCCCAGGACAAACGTATTTGACCCGCTTCCGCCATATAAAAAGTTGGTTTGGCCATCAAACAGCGATCCGGAAAATATCCAGTCGTCGCCATCACCGCCATAGAATGTGTCATTGCCGTTTCCGCCTATGAGGACATCGTCACCGTCCCCGCCATACATGATGTTGTCGCCGGATCCTCCGATGATAATGTCATCGCCTTCACCGCCATAAAGCACGTTGTCGCCTTCACCGGCGTAAAGGATATCATCGCCCTCGCCGCCATAAATTGTGTCATCACCCGAACCGCCATAAACAATGTCATCTCCCAAGCCTGCAAAAATAAGGTCTCCGGCCCCGTCAAGTTCTATCCAGGACCCTTTCGCCCAGGTATCACTTGCGTAGATAACATCATCTTCATCATTCCCGATTATTAGTGAATAATACTCTATTGTATATTCGCTTACCCTCGCATACTGGTTTGCCCCATATGTATCGTAATCGGTCTGATCATAAGCATTGTCAAATTCAGTTTCATCAGAATCGAGAATATAAATACCATCATCAACGACATAAACTTCATGTAAGTCATCCCCTTCCTTGGTCGTGCCGTTCGACTCGAAATTTTCAATCGCTTCGTAGGCTTCCGCAGAAATGTGACTGACCACTTCACCGTCACTGTCGTAAACGACGTAGTAACCC
>NZ_SMMF01000342.1:0-663 GCF_009711355.1 Roseibium sp. RKSG952
CCCATTCGATCTGGCCCGCTGATTTCCAAGAGCCGAACAGGTTGATGACTTCCGTATTGAACAGACCGATGATGTTTTCCGGCAGGGCGTTGTCATAGCTGTCGCCAACGTTTCCTACCGATGCGTCGACGCCGGTTTCCGCCAGCCGTTCCTAATAGCGGATCGACAGATATTAGGCAGATTCAAGCGGTCGTCGCAACGGTTGGAGTGGTGAATGAGCCTGTCGGCCTTGTTCTGGCGCCTTTGGCAGATGGCCTGGCTCAAGGCATCGAGCACGAAGCCCGTGGACATGGAGGTGAAGACACGCTAGTCAGCGATTTTACAGGCAAAGACACCTATGCCGAAGGCGACATAGGCCATTACCTGCCATATCGAACGATGCCTTGACCCAGATCCTTCGCTCCGTAAAGACCCATGTAGTCCGGCTAGCCGACATCAAGGAGGGGGAGCAGCCTGCTGGATCGCGCCGCGCTCGTCTGCGGTCGCTTCCTAGGACCCGTCGAAAATGGCGTGGAAGAACTTGGCGAAGAACATGGCGACTACACTTATTATACCAAACGCGAGGGCGTAAATAAACAGAAATATCCCCGCCTCGATTAGGGTAAGGCCGCGCCTGCGGCGCGCCGACAGTTTCTCGCGAACGGACCCGCGACAGAGCCGATC
>NZ_SMMF01000200.1:0-356 GCF_009711355.1 Roseibium sp. RKSG952
AAATGTGCGAAAAATTTTATACGTTATCCTTGTGGTGGCCGGCCGGCGCGCTGAAACAAAAGCTTCCTCAGCACACCGTCGTCGTCATGCTGCGCGTCCAAAGGCCAGCCGAGGCCCGCTTCACGCGCCCGGTACAGATAGGTGGCAACCGTCGACTTGCTCAGGTTCAGCCGTAAGGACACATCCCTCAAGGACAGTTTGTACTCGTGGGTCAGCCGCAGAATGGTTCGGATATCTTTCACGGTCGTTCGTCTCGCTTGCTTCCGTTTGGGCATCGGCTCTCTCAAATCAAACAGAAAGAGCCAGTTTGCCGATCAAACGGCGCAATCGCGAAACCAGGCTGAAACAGGAAAATC
>NZ_SMMF01000205.1:0-361 GCF_009711355.1 Roseibium sp. RKSG952
CTGTTATTATTTATTAAATTGATTTTCTAAATATTTAAGTTAAATATTGGTAATTGTATTATCGTATTTATTTCCATTTTTTTCTATTTTCGCACAAACAGTTCTTCGAAGGGTGTTTGACCTGCCCGTCATCCCGCGCTGTGGCCGCCCGGGCACGCTGTTTTACTGTGACCCGCCCTATTACGACTGCGAAAACGACTATGGCGAGGGGCTGTTTGCCAAGCACGATTTCGAGACGCTGGCGCAGTTTGCGGGTTCCGGATATGACTGGACACCGTTTCCGCTATTTGCTGGACATCGTTTCCGTTAATTCCCGGACAGGGATTCCGGTAATTACTGGACAGAAGATTTTCCTGTTTCA
>NZ_SMMF01000153.1:0-301 GCF_009711355.1 Roseibium sp. RKSG952
CGTTCGTTCTGAGCCAGGATCAAACTCTCAGGTTGTATACTTAAAAGTCCAATCACAGGCTGCTTAATCGTTCGCTCATAAAGCACTCAAACATCAATCCGTTTCTCAACGAACCAATGTGAATAACGGAGCCGTACAAACTTGAGGACAATCATAAAGACAATCCCAAATTTCCGGCGTCACGTTTGAAAGATCAGCGTACCTGCGTAACTCTTAAAACGTCTCGAATTTCCCCGAGACCGCAAGAGCAACGCCGTCCACGCTTCCCTTCCTTCAATACCAAATTGTCAAAGAACAAGCC
>NZ_SMMF01000480.1:0-1243 GCF_009711355.1 Roseibium sp. RKSG952
TTCAGAGCCGCCTATCCGGCGGAGAACGATCAATCCCGCTGTCATGTTCAATGGTGACTCTTCAGAGCCGCCTATCCGGCGGAGAACCCTCAAAACTCACAGTGATACAACTGAAAACGTTGAGAGTTTTGAAGTTTAAGAGCAAAACCGTTCTTTTTGCAAGTGCCTTTGAAATCCGCGGAAACCCTCAATTTTTTGAGCTCTTGCAAAAAGTAAGGTCGTGTTCCGCCTGACGGCGGGGATATTTTTAGAACCCTAGAAGGGGGGTCTTGCGCTGTGCTCTCCGTCGGCTCATCGTTTCATTACGGTGCAGCCGGGGACGGCGTTGGCCTGAACCACGGAGGGCCCGTCGCATCTGCGGCGGGTTTTTCTATATATTAATCGGGCAACCACAGATCTCTGGTCGTCGGCCGGTTGTCAGTTTCCTGTCGGCCGCCGAAAATCCGAATTAACTCAAGCTGGAGAATAAATATGAGTGACATCGGCCACAACGCTAGGATGGTTATTTTCGGAGAGATCAAGACTGCGGAGACCCTCGTTCAATTCGTTGAGGCGCTTTCCGACGAAGGTTGCCATATTGAGGGGTATGGGTACGCGGACGAACTAAGCCAAGAGCAAATCCTCGACCTCTTGAGCGACACGCTCAAGAGGAAAGACAAGATTGAGCTGAGCGTCCATGAGGCGACCGAGCCGTTCGGTCGCGTCTCCGCCACATGCGATGAAATCGGGATGGGGTACGTCATCGATGCTGACGACGCGGATCACAGCGACTTCCTGGGGTTTAAGGATGTCAAGCTCCCTGAAGACGACGAGGCAACCCGGTATGACATCAACCAGCACGGCGAAATCTACTTCACCGTCGACGACGTGCTGGAGATGAAGGGCCGCAAGACCATACAGAAGGCCTGCTTCATCAAGGATCAAAACACTGCGGCTGACGAAATCGGATTCAAAGTGGATCCGGAGGTAATGGATGAGGTCCGGCAGGAAATGGACTTAACGTCTTCCCTGCCCTGAAGGGCGGGTAAGACGTTAAGTCGGGACGAACCACTCTTAAGAGTGGCTAACTCGCAGGCTTGAAAGACAATTCCTTGAAGTCGGTGTGTGCAAATTCGACAAGAGGCCCGAAGCTCTTACCCGTTTCAGTCTCGACCAAGTCCTTTACTTCGTCCGGCCCGTCGCGTTCAGCGCAGCGAGCTGCGCTCTTGCCCCCCCCTGAAGGAAGGGGTTTGCCGCGCCTCTG
>NZ_SMMF01000700.1:0-4837 GCF_009711355.1 Roseibium sp. RKSG952
CGAGTGGCCCTGAAAAAAGGGGCAGGTCAGTCGGATCAAATCGGATTTAGTGGTCACATGCTCCGGAATATGTACCCAGAGCTTGGCGCAAATAAAACTTGCACCATGGAGGCCATCCCAACATGGCCGAATGATCGAACACTGCGACAGTACAGGCGCTAACCACGGTATTGGGCTGCAGAATTATTTGTTTCCATCATGGCCATTGTTGTTTATACGCAATGCTTTGAATCTAACAATTTTTGGGTTGTGTCGATCAAGACGTGAGATGCTAGCTTGGGACCGTCGCGAAAGCCCTCGAGATGACTATGATATGAACCGACTAAATTTTAAGAAGAGCATCAAGCGCCAGTTTGCAATAACATTTGCGCTTATAGTGCGCGAAATGACCACACGATACGGCAACAAGTTTGGCGGATACATGTGGGCCGTCCTGGATCCCGTGCTGACAATCTCGATCCTGACCATAGTTTTTTCGGCAATTGCAAGAGTCCCGCCGCTGGGGAGATCATTCGCCCTGTTTTTTGCGACCGGATATGTTGCATTTTACATTTATCGATCCACCACGGAGCAGGTTTGTAAAGCGGTAGAGGCCAATAGGGCGCTCCTTAACTATCCGGTCGTCCAAATATATGATGCAATCATTGCCAGATTTTTTTTGCAAGCAGCAACGCTCTTTGTTGTGTTCATTTTAATGTTTGGGACGCTTTACCTTATTGTACCATTCGAAAAAATCGATCTGGAGCCGATACTCATAGCAAGTATGATAAGCATCTCTCTGGGTGCCGGGGTCGGGATTTGTAATGTCGTATGGTTTCACATGAGCAGCACCTATGAGCAGATATGGGGCATTATCAATCGGCCACTTTTCATAATTTCAGGAGTGTTTTTTCTTCCCGAGAGCATTCCCCACCCTTACCGGGAATGGCTGTTATGGAATCCCTTGGTACATGTGATCGGTTATTTCCGGTCAGGATTTTACCCTACGTATCGCGCGAATTACGTGGATTTGCCATATGTCATCGGTTTGAGCGTTTTTTGCATTGTGTTTGGCCTGTTCATGGTCTGGTTGCGCGAAGCCAAATTGCGGGAACCCAAATGATTCGCCTGGAGAACCTCACAAAGCACTTCAAACTGAAGGGACAACTTCATTATATCGCCAAGGATGTGTCACTCACCATCCCGCGCGGCGAAAGCATTGGACTGTTGGGGCGCAACGGCGCCGGGAAATCAACGCTTCTCAAGTTGATCGCCGGCACCATCAAGCCAAGTTCGGGAAGGATTGTCCGCATGGCCAATGTTTCCTTTCCGCTTGGCTTTCAAGGGAGTTTTAACGGTTCTCTGACAGGAGAACAGAATGTGCGCTTTGTTGCCAGGATTTACGGGCAGGATACCGACAGGCTTGTCGCCTATGTCCAGGATTTTGCGGAGTTGGGAAAGGCTTACCAGGCACCCGTCAAGTCGTACTCGTCCGGTATGAAGGCGCGTCTTGCATTCGGCGTCAGCATGGGAGTAGATTTCGAATATTATCTGGTCGATGAAATCACCGCAGTCGGGGATACCAATTTCAAGAAGAAATGCAAACGGGTTTTTGAGGAAAAGCTGCAACACGCGGATATTATCATGGTATCCCATTCAACCGGCACATTGAAAGAATATTGCACGACGGGCATTGTGCTTGAGGATGGTCAGGCGATTTATTTTCCGAATATCGAAGATGCGATCAAACGCCATAACCAGAATATGGCACGCCGGTAAGGCAAAATTGCTGTAGAGACTAAGGTTCTAATACATGTCATCAGCCTCAAAGGCGGCTCCGCCGAAGAAGACCGAAAACGCGAGGGACGCGGAAGTTGTGCCGCTTCCAAACAGTGGAAAACCGTCTGCTCCGGCCCTTCCCAAAGACAAGACCCTTCTTGACAAGCTGAAGCGTGCCGGCCTTGATCCCCAAAAACTCTTGGACTTGACACGTCAATCAAGTCCGGCGGCGGCAATTGCCAAGAACCGGCACCGGTTTATGGTTCTTGGGTTTTTCCTGTTTGTTGCACTGCCATCAGTCCTGTTTTCTGCCTATATGCTGTTCTGGGCAAGTGATCAGTACCACAGCACCACTGCCTTCGCGGTCCGCAGTTCAAATTCTGCGCCTGCAACCGATATTCTCGGGATGGTGCTTGATAGTGGTGGTGAATCTACAACGTCAAACAGTTACATTGTCTACGATTATCTGCAGAGTCAGGCCGCGTTGGAGAGCCTTCCAAAATCGGTGGACATCGAGCAGATATTTAATCGCGAAAACTCTGACTGGTTGTTCCGGATGGGCACAAGTTTGCCCATAGAAGACCAGCTCGATTACTGGAATCGCATGGTCGATGTCAGCTACGATCAGACATCCGGAGTTATATATGTTGAGGTTCGAAGCTTTTATCCGCAAGACTCCGTGACGATAGCGCAGGCGATCGTTGATCGCAGCGAGGCGTTGGTGAACGAACTCTCCGAGAACAATCGCAGGCAAATCGTCAAATTTGCTGAGGAAAACGTCGCACGGGCGGAAGCCCGCCTGAAAGCCATCCGCAAGCAGATGCTGACCTATCGGGAAGAAACACAGGAAGTCAGTCCGGAAGACAACGCCAGAATCGCGGTTGAAATGATTGCCGGACTTGACCAGCAAGTCGCAGCAAAAGAGGCCGAACGGACAACCCTGCTCAATTACCTGGACAAGGATTCCCCAAAAATCCGGATCCTGACCGAGCAGATTGCAGCGCTGAGAACACAGATCGACACCGAACGCAAACGGGTCGGTGGCGGAACGTCAAACGTCGCGTCCACTGGCCCCGGCGGAAGGGATTCACTTTCGTTCCGGATTGCGGACTACTCCGAACTGGCTCTCGAAGAAGAATTTGCCCGCCAGCTCTATACCACATCTCTGGCAGGTCTCGAGCAGGCACGTAAGGACGCGGACAGCAAGCAACTGTATTTGGCCACCTTCATCAAGCCCACACTGTCACAAGATGCCCAATATCCGCATCGGTTGCTCTATTCGCTTGCCTTTTTCCTCTTGCTCGCAGGTGCATGGGTGGTTGGTGTCCTGATGTACTACAATATCCGGGACCGGACTTAGGGCTTTCTGTTAGGTCGCGTTCGGCGCCCCGCTTTGCTGCCGGGAGCGCTGGGGGCTGCCGATTGGTTGAACCTGCCGGTAGCTGCTGGGTGGAAAACCCCGGATCTCCTCTCCATGCGAATATGCGGAATCCATTATGCGGATTGGTCTGGCCACATCGGGGCTTTTGCGGCTCAAACCGCTGATTGACCAGAGTCTTAACGGGCGGAGCGCGCGCCTTTACGGATTTCTCGGCGTTTCGGATGCCATGGTTGGTTGGGGTCACAAGGAAACCGCCTTCAATGCGCGGAATTACGCGCGCAAACACATGATACCCTATATTGCCTTTGAGGACGGCTTCTTGCGCTCTGTCCGGCCGGGAAACGATGAAAAGACGGTTTCCGTCGCAATTGATCGCACTGGTATCTATTACGATGCGACAGGCCCGAGCGATCTTGAAGCACAGATCCGGCGGAGACGGTCTGGAGGGGCAACGGCCCGCGACGCGCAAAAGGTGCTCAACCAATTGCAAGGCCTAAGGCTATCGAAATACAATGATTTTCCGGACACTCTGCCAGATCTCCTGAAACACTACACCGGCGACGATGCACCTGTTCTGGTCGTGGACCAGACAGCGGGTGACGCGTCGATTGCAGGTGCTTTGGCAAGCGACGCCAGTTTTGGCGAGATGCTGCGGTGGGCCGTGCAGGAAAATCCAGGATGCCCGATTGTGGTAAAGGTGCATCCGGAAACCCTTGCAGGGCGGAAGGCCGGCCATTTCAGTCCCGCCCAGATTGAAGATCTTGCCCGGAATTCGGAGGTCATCCGCGAAGCGCTAGCTGCAGAACGCATCAGGCTTTTTACCGAAAAGGTCAATCCTTGGGCACTGATGGAAGTTTGCCAAAAAGTCTACTGCGTATCGAGCCAGCTGGGATTCGAGGCCCTGATGGCGGGCGCCGAGGTGCATTGCTTTGGTCTGCCCTTTTATGCCGGTTGGGGGCTGACCCGTGACCGTTTGCCTGCTCCGTCACGGCGCTGCACGGCATCACGCGAAGCACTGATTGCGGCAGTCTATCTCGACTATTGCCGATATTTTGATCATGAAAGAAGCCAGCTCATCACGTTTGACGAAGCCGCTGCGATGATTGCCGACCGCCGTGACAGCATGTTCGCAAAGACGCCAACGGACATGTTTCCTTGGTGAAGGCATCTTCGGGCCCGTGCAACCTTTTGACATCCCTGTCTGGATGTCGGTCACGATCGATGTTTCCGAATTCGTGGCATGATTCTTAAAGGTTCGGAACGGTGGTCCGGGGAACCCCGTCAGGACCCGCGCTCGCCGGTTAATTCGTCAATTTGAGAAAGGTGCAAGTGTTCCGTACCATCTGTTCATCTTGCCGCGCTTCTTGGTTGAATCCATCGAAGCCGGTTCCAAGCGGCTGTTTTTGGACAAATTTCTGACTCTGAAAAAACACGCTCCGCCCGAACTAACGCCATTCAGTTTTGTATTTATTTCTGCGGAATTACAAAAATTTTGGATGGTCTGGCTGCGGGTGGGGCTCTCTCTGATTTGCTTGGTGTGCCAAGACTGGCATTTCACGGCGCCTGGAACCCGCATCTTGTTACTTCACGAACGAATGAGCGGGGTTTGTTGGGATGGATGTAGACGGAAGCCAAACGGATACCGGGTCCTACACCGACATTACGGATTGGGGCAGTTTCCACGGCAGCAGCAGTCAT
>NZ_SMMF01000437.1:0-995 GCF_009711355.1 Roseibium sp. RKSG952
GACTACGTCAAGAACATGATCACCGGTGCTGCCCAGATGGACGGCGCGATCCTGGTTGTGAACGCTGCTGACGGCCCGATGCCGCAGACGCGTGAGCACATCCTGCTGGGCCGCCAGGTTGGCATCCCGAAGATGGTCGTGTTCATGAACAAAGTCGACCAGGTTGACGACGAAGAGCTGCTGGAACTGGTTGAGATGGAAGTTCGCGAACTGCTGTCCAGCTACGACTACCCCGGCGACGATGTTCCGATCATCGCAGGTTCGGCTCTGGCCGCGATGGAAGGCAACAACCCGGAAATCGGCGAAGAGAAAATCAAAGAACTGATGGCGGCTGTTGATGACTACATCGACACCCCTGAGCGTGAAGTCGACAAGCCGTTCCTGATGCCGGTTGAAGACGTGTTCTCGATCTCGGGCCGTGGTACCGTTGTGACCGGTCGTGTTGAGCGTGGCGTGATCAACGTTGGCGACGAGATTGAAATCGTCGGCATCCGCGACACTCAGAAAACCACCTGTACCGGTGTTGAAATGTTCCGCAAGCTGCTGGACCGCGGTGAAGCAGGCGACAACATCGGCGCGCTGCTGCGCGGTATCGACCGTGACGGCGTTGAGCGTGGCCAGGTTCTGTGTAAGCCGGGTTCGGTTACACCGCACACCAAGTTCGAAGCCGAAGCCTACATCCTGACCAAGGAAGAAGGCGGTCGTCACACCCCGTTCTTCGCGAACTACCGTCCGCAGTTCTACTTCCGTACAACTGACGTGACCGGCACCGTGACCCTGGCGGCTGGCACCGAGATGGTTATGCCTGGCGACAACGTCGGCTTCACCGTCGAGCTGATCGCACCGATCGCGATGGAAGACGGCCTGCGTTTCGCGATCCGCGAAGGCGGCCGCACCGTCGGCGCCGGCGTCGTCTCGAAAATCATCGAGTAAGTCGCGCCAGCGAATATCCAAAGAAAGGGCGTCCCTCGGGACGCCCTTTTTCGTTTTTGCCT
>NZ_SMMF01000451.1:0-1063 GCF_009711355.1 Roseibium sp. RKSG952
CGCCGGAGATCTGTCCGGTCAAGCTATATGAGGTGAAAGCCCCGGTACCAAGGCATCACGCCTGCAAGCAGCACTTCTTGTATTTCTTCCCGCTTCCGCAGGGACACGGATCATTGCGGCCGACTTTCGGCGTGTCGCGCAGGAACGTCCCTCTGGAAGCACTATGCAACACCTTGTCGGGGGCAGCCTGGTTTTCACGGTCCACGACGGAACTGTTGGAGTACCAGAACCAACCCGACATTTCATCGATGGCGCTTTCAATCAGCGGGGTGTTCCAACTGCTTTGATACAGTTGTGCCTCGCCCCCCTCGACAGCCTCGCGCAGCCGTTTCTGGAAAAGGGCAAAGTCGGCCTCTTCGGGCGAGATCCGTTTTTGCTCGAAGGTTTCCCGGACCTGTGGTTCCAGATGTGCAATTCCGAGGTCGGCAATGGCGAAGGCCCATGCCCCCCACAGAAACTCAGACTTGTCACCCTCGCTGACGGGAAACCGTTCGAGGAAATCTGTCACCTCCGGCCGGAGCTCCGGGCGCTCGCGAACGATCATGACGAGCGCATCAAACATCTGGCTGCACACGAATGGACAGGCGGAAGGGTCCTCGATCACCGCAATGATCGGCTGCAGGTCACCATCGCAGACCCCTGTGATGACCCGCGCCGTACCCTCGGTCAACGCGTCACCGAACAGGAGTTCAAGCATGTCCGGATCCTGGCGCAACAAGGTGGCAAGCGGACGAAAGGCGCGAGAGTCGCGCCACTCCCCGAGCAAGTAATAGATGTAAACGGCCGCATCGCGATCAGTTTCGTTCAACGTGTCGATGCGCGCCACACTGAGACGCTCAATCAGCTCTAGGAAAGACGGGATCATTTCTTCGCGACGTTGCCCAGCCTCGGCCATGGCTGTTCGCGGCAGACTTTCAACTGAGGCAAGGTCGGCTAGAATTTGTTCGGGCGTCATGACGTGATCTCCGGATTGGCGTTCCATGCCACGCCATATCCCGATGGCCCGCGCTTCGCAACCAGCCTGAACAGGCGTGGCTTCGCGAAACTCGAATGGCAGAAGCTG
>NZ_SMMF01000492.1:0-1308 GCF_009711355.1 Roseibium sp. RKSG952
CCGGCAGGTCGGGTTCGCCGGACGCTCACCATCAAACGTGCAGTGCAGGACTTGGCTTGACGATTGTTATGGATCAAGGCCGCCTGTAACATCCTGTGGCAAATGCCCAAGGTTCATTGAGCAGGCGGCTCGCCAACATTCTTTCAGGTTTTCCGAGGTTCCTTATGGCCCGAATTCTCTCGATTGCTCTCAATCCGACCATTGACGTGTCCTGTGATGCCGATCGGGTGCAGCCGATGCACAAGACTAGAACGACCAATGTCCGTCATCATCCAGGTGGCGGCGGGATCAATGTGGCGCGCGTCCTGTCGGAACTGGGACAGGAACCGGGCCTGCTTTACCTATCGGGCGGTTCGACCGGCAAACTGTTGCAGGGCTTTCTGGAAGAGATGCCGCTGGAGCTGCATCGTTTTGCCATCGCGGAAGACATCCGGTTGGCCTACACGGTGCACGAGGAGCAGTCCGGGTTCGAATACCGGTTCGTTCCCGAGGGGCCGGAAGTGGGAGAGGCGGAACTTGCACCTGTCTTTGCGTTCCTTGAGGGCTGCAGTGCCGATTATATTGTCGCAAGCGGATCGCTTCCGCGCGGCGTGCCGGCCGACACCTATGCGAGGGTGGCCGGGCTTGCGCAAAAGACCGGTGCGCGTTTCGTTTTTGACGCTTCTGGACCGGCGCTTCACCCGGTTCTTGAAACCAGATCGGTGTTCCTGTTCAAGCCAAGTATCGGCGAACTCGAAGCATATGCCCGACGGCCACTGGATGAAGAGGGGGCGCGTCAGGTGGCTGAAGATCTGGTGTCTTCCGGCGCTGCCCGCTATGTCGCCCTGACATTCGGAACCAAAGGCGCGATGCTCGCCGGGCCGGACGGCATCTTGCGGATACCGTCAATTCATGTGTCGGCAAAATCGGCTGTCGGCGCGGGAGACAGCTTTGTGGCGGCCATGACCTTTGCCATGAGCCGCGGGGTGGCCGCTGAAGAGGCTTTCCGCTTTGCCAATTGTGTCGGTGCCGCGGGCGCTATGACCTATGGCACGGATCTGTGCCGGGTCAGCGACGTCCTCACCCTCTATAACGCCGACTGCCGGGCGCGGCAGTCAAAGATGGTGCCGGAACTGGGCAATATTGGCCGATCAGTGAGATGAAGATCGGACACCAGGTTTTTCCGCACAAGGGTCAATGCCGCCAAACACGAAAGCGGGAGGATAACGTACAAAATCTTTTGCACATTTTCAGGTTGAGACGGTTCCCTTTATTCCGATTGAAGGGAGCACGCCAGAATTATTGTCAAATCTGGTGTCCAAGCGGCCA
>NZ_SMMF01000627.1:0-2696 GCF_009711355.1 Roseibium sp. RKSG952
GGAGCCGCTCGGCCCGGTGGTTCGTCAGGGAGACGATCAATGGCTCAACATTGCAAAGTGGACGCTTTTTGCCTTGCTGAACGCTGAAGAGCTCGGCATCACGCAGGCAAATGTCGAGGAAATGAAGAAATCGGACAATCCGTCGGTCAAACGGTTCCTTGGTGTTGAAGGGGCTTATGGCGAAGGCCTCGGGCTCGACAAGGACTGGGCCGGACGGGTCGTGTCGGCTGTCGGCAATTACGGAGAGGTCTTTGACCGCAACGTCGGACCGGAGACGCCGCTCGGAATTGGCCGGGGGTTGAACGCCCTGTGGAACGAGGGGGGCATCCAGTACGCTCCGCCAGTCCGCTGACCGGATAAGCGAAAAAGCAGCACACCTTGCGCCGCACGGTTTCAGCCGTGCGGCGTTTTTGTTTTTTGGTTCGGCATGAAGGCGGCACGAATTTTTCAGGAATGCCGGTTTGCACGCCATTGGTGTTCTTGGCTTGACGGAACGAAACCGTATTCTTTCGCCGTCATGAATTAGCTGATGTCCGCCGGGATACGAGCGGCCGGTAACGGAACGCCCGGCGGCATCGGCACAAACGAGGCGAATAACAATGAAAAGATCGCTCCTGTCACTCGCACTGGGGGCCGTGGTGTCTCTCGGCAGCATCGAAGCCGGAGCCGCGACGCTCGACAAGGTCCGTGAACAGGGATACTTCACTTGCGGTGTGACCCAGGGCAATCCGGGCTTCTCAAATCCGGATGCGCAGGGCAACTGGTCCGGTCTGGAAGTCGACTATTGCCGGGCGCTGGCAGCGGTTGCGCTGGGAGATCCGGATGCCGTGAAATTCCGCCCGACCTCTCCGGCCGAGCGTTTCGTGGCCTTGCAATCGGGCGAAGTCGACATCCTGTCGCGCACGACGACCTGGACCATGTCGCGGGATACGGCACTCGGGATCAACTTTGCGGGCGTGACATTTTATGACGGGCAGGCGTTGATGGTCCGCCGCGATCTGGGGGTGATGTCTGCACTTGAGCTTGCCGGCGCGTCGGTGTGCACGGCTGCCGGGACGACGACGGAGCTGAATGTCGCCGACTACTTCCGTCAGCACGACATGCCCTACGAGATCGTGGCATTTGAAAAGACCGACGAAGTGATTGCCGCCTATGACGCGGGCCGGTGCGACGTCCATACCTCCGATGCGTCTGGGCTGGCGTCCGACCGCTTGAAGCTGACAGTTCCGGGTGACCACATCATCCTGCCGGAAACCATTTCGAAAGAGCCGCTCGGGCCTGCTGTGCGCCAGGGGGATGACCAGTGGTTCAACATCGCGAAGTGGACGCTGTTTGCCCTGCTCAACGCTGAAGAGCTTGGCATCACGCAGGCCAATGCCGACGAGATGACGGTTTCGGACAATCCGTCCGTGAAGCGATTCCTTGGCGTCGAGGGCGCGTATGGTGAAGGGCTGGGCCTTGATACCGGCTGGGCGGCACGTGCCGTCAAGGCTGTCGGCAATTATGGCGAGATTTTTGACCGCACCGTCGGCCCGCAAACGCCGCTCGGGATCGAGCGTGGCCTAAATGCTCTGTGGAAGGATGGCGGCATTCAATACGCGCCGCCGATCCGGTAACCGGCCCTTTCCAAACTGACCAGCTGCCGGGTTAATTGTCCTGATCCGGCAGACTTGTCTCGCGAAAACGGCGATTTTTCGCGAATTTCCCGCGCTGCTCAATTCGTGTGCGGCTTTTGCTTTTGTTTTGGGCGTGGTTGCCAATTCATCAGTCACGCAAAAGCGAATCAAAATTCCAACGACGGAAATGTGACGATTCGAGGTCAGCAAAGTCTTGACCACTCGGAAGAAATGCCATGGAATGCGAGTGTTGGGACGGAGAAATAGTGTCCGGAGGAATCATCCGGAATATGCGGATGGGCGCAGCCTGCCTTGGGAGGCGGTGTGGGCGTTGTTTAACCGGCCCAATGTCAACGATAGAATATGGGTAACAATAAAGGCTGCATATCCATGTCCAAAAAGATCCTTCCGCTTGTACTCGGCGCTGCCATGGGTGTCGCCGCGTCTGCTGCAAACGCAGCGACGCTGGACGACGTCAAGGCCAAAGGCTTTGTTCAGTGCGGCGTGAGCCAGGGGCTGCCGGGTTTCTCGAACCCGGATTCGCAGGGGAACTGGACCGGCATCGACGTTGATTACTGCCGCGCGGTTGCGGCTGCGATCTTCGGTGATGCAACGGCTGTCAAGTTCACACCGCTGTCTGCAAAAGAGCGCTTCACCGCTCTGCAGTCCGGCGAAATCGACATCCTGTCGCGCAACACCACCTGGACCATGTCCCGTGACACCCAGCTGGGCCTGAACTTTGCCGGCGTGACATACTATGACGGTCAGGGCTTCATGGTCCGCCGTGATCTCGGCGTCACCTCCGCTCTGGAACTGTCCGGTGCGTCCGTCTGTACCCAGACCGGCACCACGACCGAGCTGAACGTTGCCGACTACTTCCGCTCCAACAACATGCCGTATGAAATCGTCGCTTTTGAAAAGAACGACGAGGTTGTTGCCGCTTATGACGCCGGCCGTTGTGACGTCTACACCACGGATGCTTCGGGTCTTTATGCCAACCGTCTGAAGCTGACCAATCCGGGCGACCATATCGTTCTTCCGGAAATCATCTCCAAGGAGCCGCTCGGCCCGGTGGTTCGT
>NZ_SMMF01000624.1:0-2656 GCF_009711355.1 Roseibium sp. RKSG952
TCACAGTGATACAACTGAAAACGTTGAGAGTTTTGAAGTTTAAGAGCAAAACCGTTCTTTTTGCAAGTGCCTTTGAAATCCGCGGAAACCCTCGTTTTTTTGAGCTCTTGCAAAAAGAAAGTCGGATGTCCTGGGCTTCGGACGCGGTTTTTTCTTTTAGTCGAGGTCCCGGACGTACCGTTTGCCTTTTTTCGCAAACAGGAGATCCAGCGCCTCCTCCAGGAGCGCCTGGACGGTCGTGTCGTCCTCGACGGCGATGTGCCTGAGCTGCTTCGCAACGGCCGGGGAACTGACCCTGCTCTCCGTCATGCGCTCTCCTTCAAGGAGACTTCGAGAGATAGGTATTTACCCCACAATTTCAAAGTCCTGCTTTTCCCGCTCCTCGGCGATGGAGAAAGTATTTGGTGCAATCTAGCCGGCCGTGGTCTTCTGGATTCCTCATCCTGGCCCCGCCTCTGAATCGTTATGCGACCGGGACAAAACGAAGTTGAAAAGCTCAAACCACCAGGTTAACAATAATCCCATGAAGACAACAGCGATGCACTTTCCGAATTTCTGGTGGCGCTCCCGATAAGGAGCGGCAATCGTTAACTCATGTCTTGAAAGACGTAGCCGCCGAGGATCGGTAGCGCGTCTTTTTCGCTTTCCAGGCACCGTTCCCGGCGGCTCCAATTCCAAAAGGAGAATTCGCCATGAACACTGAAACTACGAAACCCGTCATTCTCACCGGAGATCGCCCGACGGGGCCGTTGCATCTCGGACATCTGACCGGGTCCCTGCAAAATCGTGTCGCCATGCAGGAAACCCACGATCAATACGTCCTAATTGCCGACATGCAGGCGCTGACCGACAACGCACACGACCCGGGAAAAATCCGGCGCAACATTCTCGAGGTCATGCTCGATTACCTCGCCGTCGGGATCGATCCGGGAAAGACAACCTTCTGCCTACAGTCGGGAATTCCGGCCCTCCACGAGCTGACCGCCCTCTTTATGAATTTCGTCAGCGTCGGGCGGCTTGAGCGAAACCCTACGATCAGGAGTGAGATCGCCGCGCGCGGTTTCGAAAGAAGCGTTCCTTTGGGTTTTCTGAATTACCCGGTCTCCCAGGCGGCGGACATCACCGCCTTCGGCGCGACTGCGGTTCCGGTCGGGGAGGACCAGCTCCCAATCATCGAACAGACCAACGAGATCGTTCGCAAGATCAACAACCAGGCGGGAAAATCCGTTCTCACGGAATGCCGGGCGATCATCCCGAAGGTCGGACGACTCCCGGCCGTCGACGGTTCGTCGAAGATGAGCAAGTCGTCCGGAACGGCTATTCACCTTTCGGCGAGTCCGGATGAAATTAGGCGCGCGGTCAGAATGATGTATACCGACCCGGGGCATCTCAAGGTTTCCGACCCCGGTAAGGTGGAAGGGAATGTCGTCTTCACCTACCTCGATGCCTTCGACCCCGACGAACAAGCCGTCGCCGAACTCAAGGACCACTACCGCCGCGGCGGTCTCGGGGATGTCAAGCTCAAGAAGAGGCTAGAGGAGGTGCTCGAAAACGTCATTTCTCCCATTCGATCTCGCAGGGATTCATTCGCTGCGGATCCCGCCGAGGCACTGCGCATCCTTAAGCAAGGAACTCGAACGGGAGATCTTATCTCGAAGGCCACGCTGGATCGCACAAGGGAGGCCGTCGGTGTTTTTTCCTTCGACGATCAGTACGAATTAGGATGACAACTCTCCGTATCTTTGTGACTGCTCCCCGTCTCTCATGGCGGAGAGCAGTCGCCTGAATTCCATTCCTTGGAACCTAAGCAAAAGGTGTCCGTTCAATGTTGTTTCGCCCTGTTCAAGCGATGAATTTGAAAGCAGGCATCGTGGTATTCTGTTTGTCTGTTATCCCCTCCCTGAAGGACTGAGTTTTACGGCGCAGCTTGACCCAGAAGTGCGGCAAACCCCCTACTCAACACCAAGATGCAGGGTATATGCAACTCGTTCCAACTGATTTACATAGCACAGTTCGCCATACTGGTGGGGTAGCAACTGGAGGGCAGTAAGTTAACATCATGGATATCCTTGATTTTGATCCGTCTGTGGGTGGCCAAGCCATTGAGCTGTTTCAGCGTGTCATTGGCGCTAAACTGCCCAAGCAATACGTAGATTTTTTGGTGCAGTATAATGGTGGGCAGCCATCACCTGATGTCTTCCAGATTGCGGATTGGAACGACGCTTCATCAGTGCAGAATTTTTACAAGATCAACTCGAATCACAATTATGACGATCTACTTTGGATCTATCGAACTTTTTCCGAACGGATACCATCAGAATTTCTAGCTGTTGCTTCTGATCCCGGTGGAAACCAAATTTGTATTGCAGTGAGCGGGCAGAATTATGGGAAGGTCTTTTATTGGGATCACGAAAAAGAAATGGATGAAGGGTCCGCAGCTGGAATGCAGAACATAACCCTAATCGCTGAAAATTTTTCCGTGTTTCTGAGCAGTCTTCATGAGTAACGACTGAGAACTGAGGGGCTCCGTCGCAAATTTTGCAGGAAATGGAAACTGGAATATACAGCGGCGTTGGTTTGGAATGTTTCGAGGTCGTGGCATTGATCAGTTTCAAAGGCACTCATGTTCCCAAGGACGTGATCCTGTATGCCATCT
>NZ_SMMF01000108.1:0-263 GCF_009711355.1 Roseibium sp. RKSG952
CGGGATCTTGTTTTGGTTTCTTGTGCGGCCAGCGGCGGTTTCGCCTGCTTTTCCGTCCTACGCGGGCCCCGCTTTGGTGAGCTGGACCAGTCTCCTCATGTTGTAGACGAAGTTGGCAATTCCGATTTTTGTCCGGGCCCTTGCAATACCGATGGTGCGGACGGTCAGCACCATGACCGCCTTTTGATAGGCAAAGACATGTTCGCCTCCTGGAACCGTTAGTCTAATGATTAGCGACTGTCCGGAAACAGGGACGAACTCCA
>NZ_SMMF01000453.1:0-1091 GCF_009711355.1 Roseibium sp. RKSG952
TGACTGGCGCAGGTAGCCGCCGATCTGGTGCTGACCATTCTTGCCAGCGCGCGGGTCAACCATCATCTGAGCCGCAATGCCGGTTAGACCAAGAGCGTCATCCAGCTCCCGGTGCAGCAGCAATCCGCCATCGGAACTGATGGAGCTTCCCTGAAACGCGAGTTTGATCGTGCGGTCGAAATGAAGCCTCAAAGGGCCCGTTTCCGCTTCACCCATCGCGTTCGCTCCCAAAGCCAACCTCCATGCAGGCTAACCCATTGATGCTAATAAATTATCATGCGACTGGCCGACCGTAAAACAATTTCCATATGGGATATCCGGGTTTAAATCGGCAATTCGGCATTGTGCGTTTTGTCTGGAACAGAGCCCTTGCCGCAAAAAAACATTATTTTAAGGTTCGCGGAAAGAACCTGTCGCCCACACGGGATTTGAAGCCATTACTCGCGGTTGCCAAGAAAAGTCGGAAATATGGCTGGGTGGCACAAGCTGACTCCATTGCATTGCAAGAAGCACTCAGAAACCTGCAAACGGCGTTCCAGAAGTTCTTTGACCCAAAGCTGAATAACGGGTTTCCCCGTTTCAAATCCAAGCACGGCAAACAAGGCAGCTATCATTGCATGTCGGTTTCAATAGGCGATGGCTGGATCAAAATACCAAAGTGCCCACGAATTAAAGCCAGAGTACATCGTGCAGCAAACGGCAAAGTAAATTCGATCACCATATCGAAAACATCGACGGGCAAGTACTATGCCTCCGTTTTGGTGGAAGACGGGACTGTAGAGCCCGAAGCAAAGAAAGCTCTTTCCGCACAAGCTGTAACAGGTGTTGATCTTGGTTTGTCTCATCTTTGCATCTATAGCAACGGCGAAAAGCAGAAGAACCCACGCTTTTTAAAACGTGCCGCCATCAATTTGCGTCGCAAACAAAAAACTCTGTCCCGAAAAAAGAAAGGCTCCAGGAACAGGGCCAAGGCGCGGTTGTTGGTGGCAAAGGCCCACGAGAGGATCGCCAATACTCGAAATGACTTTCAGCACAAGCTTTCCAAACGCCTGATTGACGATAACCAAGCGGTCTGCGTGGAGACGTTGAAA
>NZ_SMMF01000688.1:0-4249 GCF_009711355.1 Roseibium sp. RKSG952
AGCGCTCTTTCACTGCAAATCCTGCGGGCAATGAGGCCAATGCGGATACTAACGCCGCTTGCAATATTCTTACGGCCAGTTCGAATTTGTATTGACTGAGACGACAGGTGCGACGGAAAGCGAGTGTTCGAGCGTGAATATCCAATGGCGAAAACTTACTGAGGAGATCAACTCCCACAAAGGGGGCTATTTGCTTGCCGTCAGCGGAGGAGTGGATTCCGTGTTTCTCATGGAATTCTTCCGCAATAAATGCGTGCGCCCGTTCAAGGTCGCTCACTTCAATCACAAGCTGAGAGCGACCAGCGACGAAGAAGAAAAACTTTTACGCGAAAGATGCCGTGAGATTGGAGTGATCTTCATCGCGGAATCGGGTGACCCTCAAGCTATGCGGTCGGCACCGTCGTTGGAAGCCGAGGCGAGACGCCAGAGATACGAGTTTCTTCATGCGAACCTCGGGGATAACGATCTCGTGGTCACGGCTCATCATGCCAACGACCAATTGGAGACCGTGGTTATGCGGCTGATGAGGGGGTACCCGGAAAACTCCCTGCGAATGAAGCGGTTGTCCGGGAGACGCTATAAGCCATTGCTTGAAATCCCAAAGGCGGAGATCTTGAAACAGTCCGAAAACAGGGGATTACGTTGGATCGAGGACGAGAGCAACGAGGACGTTTCCCACGAGAGAAACTGGGTGAGACACAAGCTGATTCCGATGATGATGGAGCGCCGGAACGTTCTGAAGACCATCGGACTCCGAAGCGATGTGGATTATGCTGAGGAATCTGCGGCGGACCGAAATCCTTAGTGTTGACAAAATAACTTTTAGAGGTTAAGAGTGGAATTCAAGGGTGTATAGCTCAATGGTAGAGCGGTGGACTCATAATCCGCTGGTTACAGGTTCGAATCCTGTTGCACCCACCAACGCTCCTCCTTTCATGCCATCAACGGAACGTGGGACGACGGAAAGAACAGCCGTAGCCTCCTGATGAGAAAATATTGCGTATTGCAATATTTTGGTAGAACGAAACTCTAAATAAATAATTGAAAATGTTTATAAATTTTTTTCAAGTGACTGAGTTTCAAAAAATTATCAAAAAAACAATATAAATATCGTTGCTTTTCATTGCATAATGCAATACAACTGAATTTGTCCGAGGGGCGAGCCCCAGAAGATCGGTTATCGTTTTTCATGATCGACCAAACCCGATCATCGTCTCCGCGCTCGCCCCGCCTCGGACATGCAGGCCCGCGAGCCCCTTCAAATTGGTTATCGCATCGAAGCGCCAGGTCGTTGGTTCGAGTCCAACCCTCTCAAGGAGAGGTAGCTCAGACGGAAGAGCAGGTTTTAACCCGATTTGAGCCGCCGCGTTCGCGGTCCTGCATGTCCGAGGGTACGTGTGAAGAGGAAAAAAGAATGTCGTACGCAAAATTGGTCAATCCGGCACTGGTGCCGCAGTCCCAGCCGCTGAACGATCGTCAGTCCGGAAACAACGCCGGGGGATACGTCTTTGCGATCGACCAGTGGAAGCGTCTTGAGCGTTTCTTGATCCTCGGATCGGACGCAGCTACCTTTTACCAGTCGGCGCGTTCCCTGACGCGCGATAACGCACGCGTCGTAGTTGATTGCTGGAACTTGGAGCCGGCCCGCACCGCGTCGATGATCGTTGAGATCTCGAATGAAGGTCGGGCGCCGAAGAACTCGCCGGCGATTTTCGCTTTGGCACTGGGCGTTTGCAACGATGCGGTGCAGGTTCGTTCTGCCGCTTTCGACGCGGTAAACAAGGTCTGTCGCACCTCGACGCACCTGTTTGAGTTTATCGAGGTGTCCCGAACGCTCGGGAAGGGTTGGGGGCGCGGGATGAAGCGCGTCGTCGCGCGCTGGTACGACGGACATCCGACGAATTCACTCGCGATGCAGGCGGTCAAGTACCGCTCAAGGAACGGTTACGACCATGCTCGTCTCATCAAGTGCGCGCACCCACTTGGAGACAACGACGATCTCGCTCGCATAGCGCTGACAAGGTGGATCTGCGGACGAGAGCACGACGTCAAGTCCCTGCCTAACGTCGTCAAGGCTTTCGTCGCGGCACAGGATGCGACGAACTCCAAGGATCTCGTGCGCCTGATCAGGGAGCATAAGTTGCCACGGGAGGCGTTGCCGACTTGGGCGCTTCGTGATGCCGAAATCTGGAAGGCACTGTTGCCGCACATGCGGATGACAGCACTAATCAGGAACCTCGGAGTCATGACGGAGCTTGGAGTTCTGAAGCCTTTCTCGGGAGAGCTGGACACCGTACTGGAGTGTCTTTTGAACCGTGATGAACTTCATAAGTCCCGCATCCACCCGTTCGCGCTCTTGCAAGCGCTTGCCGTCTACAAGAGTGGCAAGGCGGTCAAGGGCGAAAGATCATGGAACCCGGTTTCGAAGGTTACCGACGCGTTGAATGACGGCTTCTACGCCTCATTCAAAAACGTCGTGCCGTCCGGGAAGAAACACTTGCTTGCGCTGGATGTCTCTGGATCCATGGGGATGCACAAGCTCATGAATTCGCCTCTGAGTGCTCGTGAGGCATCAGCTGCAATGGCGCTCGTCACTGCGGCGGTCGAGCCGAAGACGCACTTCGTTGGGTTCTCGAGCAACCTCGTCGACATCGACATCTCTTCGAAGATGCGGCTCGACGAAGCGACGCGAAAGATCTCGCGGATCCCGATGGGCTGCACGGACTGCGCGCAGCCGATGATCCACGCCCTCAGGAAGGGTTTGGAAGTAGATACGTTCGTCGTCTACACGGACAACGAGACGTATTCCGGACGCATCCATCCGACCGAGGCGCTCAAGCGTTACCGGAAGGAGACAGGCATCCACGCGAAGCTGATCGTGGTTGGCATGACGTCAACGGGTTTCAGTATCGCTGACCCGGAAGACGGTGGAATGCTCGACCTCGTCGGGTTCGACTCCTCGGCGCCGTCGGTCATGGCTCAGTTCTCGAGGGACTAAGCCATGACCCCTGACGAAGTAGAACAAAAAGCCAGGGCGCTATTCGGTGAAAACTGGAAACACGCCTTGGCGCGTTCTCTCGGCGTCAATTACTCGACACTCTGGAGACAGATGTCTCAAAACAACATTCCGGGCCCCGTAGTCGCGGCCATGAAAGCATGGATCGTCCTATTCGAGAGCCTGGGGGTAAGGCCTCCCATCGAGCCGGGCGGCCCAGTCGTTCCCCCGAAGGAAGATGTCGAAGATGTCTACGGCGTGAAGAAAAAGCCTGGCGGGAAACGCAAGGCCACTAGCACCTACAGCAAACTCATCGGGTGACGGCTCCTCGACCTAATGACGGGGTTTCCAGCGCACAGTTCAGATGAAACATGGCTCGGAGTTTGACCGTTTCGGTAAGTTTGGCCGAACTCCGGGGCCTCGATCAAATGGCGGATTCGATCCTTTTCGCGATTGTCTCGATGGACATATTGCCCTTGTGGAGCTCGCCGTTGATGAAGAAGGACGGCGTTGAGTCTACCCCGAACTTCGAGAGGGCCATCTCGCGCCCGGCAATGATGTCCTCCAGCAGCTTTTGGTTGGTTAGAGCCACCTCGAACGTCTCCTGGGTGAAGCCGATCTGCTTGGCAAGCGCCAGCAGGGATTCGTATGGATTATCGGTGAAGGCCCAGTCTTGCTGATTTCGGAACATCAAATCCACGACACCGAAGTACTTGTCGGCAGGAAGGCTCCTTGCTAGCATCGAGCCGGCCGTCGCAACCAGATCTAGAGGGAACTCCCGCATAATGAAGCGAACCTTACCTGTTTCAATGAAGTCCGACTTGAGGCGTGGGTACGTGTTCCGGTGAAAGTTTGCGCAATGACCGCAGGTCAATGAAGCGTACTCGATGACGGTCACCGGGGCATCCGGGACTCCTATGGTCATGTCGTCAAGCATGAAGGACTTCATGATTTCCGAAGGGTTAAAGGTTTCAGCGAGGGCCACCGTCGACGGAAAAGCGGCGGAGGTCAGGAGGGCGGCGGAGGTCTTCAGAAGTGTTCTACGATTTAACAATGGGACACCTGCGTGATCGAAAGTGAATTACTGCTTCAAGGACTCATCCTCAATCACAGGAAGCGCAAATTCAACATCGACGTTGCGTCTTTACATTAAATTCGCTTTATCGAGTTGAGCGCCCGGTGGACCCGACCTACCGGTTCTATATTTGTGTCCTTGAAGACCTAAAAACCCGCAACATGAGCCGTTCGGCCAAA
>NZ_SMMF01000714.1:0-5304 GCF_009711355.1 Roseibium sp. RKSG952
ATGACCGGCAGGTCGGGTTCGCCGGACGCTTACTTTTCGGATTCAATTGGCCGAGTTAATTATTGTGTGTAGAGAGCACTCGACCTTAGTTGGGTATGCAGCGAATGGCGGCTTTCATCATGCATTGCTGCCGTTGGCGATGAACAAATAAGATCTTTTTCGGCGAGCATTGAAATATTCACAGGGCCTCGCGTTTACCCCCGGAAGCGGCTTTTGTTTTATTTCACGTGCATCCAAAACGTTGTTTTGCGCCCGTGTTTTGCCTTCAAGCGGGTTTCAAACGCATGATGTGGTTCAATAGAGCCGAAATCTTCAATTCTTGTTGCCAATCTCCTGCATTCCATCAAGTGCCGCGCAGAATGCTTGTAGCGTCCGCTGCGGCCAAACTCCAAATTGTCTTCAACCATTGCCCGCAAAAGCAGGGTTGCTGACAATGGGTGCTTTTCAGCCAAGGCTTCAGCAGCGGGAGACAAAACCTGATAGTTACAACCATCGATGACCTCCCAGTTTGCGATGACCAGCCCAGCTGCCCGGTCAAGAGCTGGCCACGAGGTTAAGAACCATAAGGCTGAGGTTATCTCTTTGTGGTTTTCAGCAAATGCAAGGGCTTTTCGTTCAGCCTCAAAGTCTTCAAAATCCGGTAGTGCGTTCAGGTAGGCACGAAGATGAACCTTCGAGAGGGATTGTTCGAAACAAGCCCACCGAACTGCCTGCGCCTCCTCCGGTTTTCCGAGCGCTTCCAACACTGCAATGCGTGTATCTTCCCACGTTGAATCGTGAAAGAACCAGAGCCGATCTTCGTTATCGGGTTGCCCCGCATCAAGAGCCTTCAGGGCCTCTTCCGCCCGGCCTGCAGCAAGGAGACGCCCCGCAATAGCTGCTGCGATCTTTGGGACTTTTCGGGCTTTCTCATCATACTGCGCAATAAATGCGTCAACATCTCCCGAGGCGTCGGCGATTTCCTGGAGCGCCGACTGAACACTAGCCATTCGGGCGCGCTCGTACATGACATCCGCATAGATTTTCCCACCACTCCCCCAGCCGATTACAACCCGGTCTTCCGGGGCAGGTGTTTCTAATGGTTCATTTGACCATGCGATGATCAGGCCTTTCAGTTCATTCAGCCCTGTTTCGCCAAGTGCCGGGGCTGAAACTTGGATCAATGAATCGTACTGGCCAAAATCATTTTGCTTGACGGCTTCGAATACATGTCCGGCAAGCTGCTTCGGCTCAAGCGCTGCCTTCACCGCGATCTGGCCCAGCTCGTCACACGCTTCACGAAACACCCCGCCAAGCACGCCGCTACTGTCATCGCAACGGTTCAACGTATGAGATGCCAAGCCCATAAACTGCCACATGAGCTCAAGCGCTTCCTTTGGCGCGGCTGGTGCGATCTTTTCGATGATGGCGTTTTTTTGGATGAGCAGGTCCTTTTCTACAGCCCCCCTTTTGTGCCAGTCGATAAAAGAATCGGATCGCGCCAATGTTGCAAGCCTCTTCCGTATCTCCTTTGCCAATTCCAAGTGGCTTTCTGCGCCTGCCAACTCCATGCGCAGTCTCCGTTTCATCTCGGCACTTCCGGTGCTGATTTCGATCAACAGAGCAGCCAACGTTTTGGCACCCAAGCGTTCCAGATTTTTGGCATTCAGTGTCTTTTTGGAGGCCACGCAGGTTTCCTCAAAGTTTTTTTTGGAAGGGATTGCGGATCTGAGAATTTCCGATTGCAGAGAAGTCTGCGCGTTCTTTTCAGGCAAAACACAGATTTTGACAAATCGCTTTTTCGTATGGCGTTTCGGGACGTGTGGCGACATTCGGTTTCACAGTGTGATAGCAATCACGATTACCCACCAGCCAATACTTGCTGTAAGACTGGATGGATCAAATGGTTGCCGTTTTTGTTTTCGTATAGAAAACGATCGTTTTCTATACGGCATTCTCTGATATTTCTGCGTTTCAAATTTGCTCGATATTTTTGTCTGTTTACTGCATCTGAAAAACAGAATATGGATTTGCTTGAAGAAAACGGGTTTTCGGATCCAACCCTATGCTGATCGGTTATGTGCGGGTTTCGACTGCTGATCAAAACACCACCTTGCAGCAGGATGCTTTGAGGGCGGCGGGGTGCGAACAGATTTACGAAGACCATGTCAGTGGTGCCAAGGCTGACCGCCCTGGTTTCACCCGTGCGTTGGAGCAACTTCGTAACGGGGATACGCTGGTCGTCTGGCGTCTTGACCGCATGGGCCGATCGTTGAAAGACCTGATCATCCGTGCCGAAGAGCTTAAACAAATGGGCGTCGGTTTGAAGAGCCTGCAGGAAGGCATCGATACGACGTCGAGCAGCGGCCAGCTGATTTTCCAGATTTTTGGCGCATTGGCGGAGTTTGAGCGGAACCTGATCTAGGAACGCACACAGGCTGGATTGACTGCAGCCCGCGCCCGCGGCCGGAAGGGTGGCCGCAAAAAGGCTCTGGGGCCAAGAAAGCGGGCCCATGCTGTTGACCTTTACCGTGCCCGGAAGCACACGATCCCTGAAATCTGTGATTTGATGGGGATCTCACGGGCAACCCTTTATGCCTACATCGAAGAGTTTTCAGATGGGAAATAGAGGCATCCGGCTTCCATCTGAAACTCTGCTATCGCTGAGAACCCGATTGAACGGGCTGCCGGCCCGGTCTGCGGCAAGGCGTGAAGAGGTGGCACGGATCGCGGCACTCTTTGGTGTCAGTTCGTCGACAGTCTATCGGGCCTTGAGCGGATTACACAGGCCCAAGCCATTAAGACGCTCTGACCGGGGGCGACCGCGCGGACTTCCTGAAAAAGAGCTGGAACGTTACTGCGAAATCATAGCCGCCTTGAAGATCCGGACAAGGAACAGGAACGGGCGGCATCTTTCGACCAACCGGGCAATCGAGATTCTGGAAGAACACGGGGTGGAGACCCCGCAAGGCTTTATTCAACCGGAAAAGAGCCTCTTGAAACGATCTACAGTAAATCGCTGGCTTAAAGATTGGGGCTTAGACCACCCGCGGATGACACGCGCTGTGCCGCCGGTTCACTTCGAAGCACAACAATCGAACTCCTGTTGGCAATTCGACATGAGCCCTTCCGATTTGAAGCATATCAAGCAGCCGGAGTGGATCGACCCCAAGCGCGGTGATCCGACCCTTACGCTGTTCAGTGTGGTCGATGATCGATCTGGAACCGCCTATCAGGAATACAGGTGTGTCTATGGCGAAGACGCAGAGAGTGCTCTCAGGTTCCTGTTCAACGCAATGGCATCCAAAGACGATACCGAGTTTCAGGGCATCCCCGAGATGCTCTACATGGACAACGGGCCTGTCGCAAAAAGTCTGGTATTTCAGTCAGTCATGGAAAAGCTCGGGGTGAAATGGCAGACTCATATGCCGGCAGGCTCCGATGGCAATCGTGTGACCGCGCGGTCCAAGGGCAAGGTTGAGCGCCCTTTCAGGACCGTCAAGGAAGCCCATGAAACGCTTTATCATTTCCACCAGCCGGAAACCGAGGCTGAGGCAAACCTGTGGCTACGAAATTTCATAAATAAATACAACGACAAACCGCACCGGCGGGAGGCCCATAGCCGGATTGAAGACTGGATTGCCAACTTGCCGTCTTCCGGTCTTCGGGAAATGTGCACCTGGGAGCGCTTCTGCGCCTTTGCTCGCGAGCCAGAATGTAGAAAGGTCGCCGCGGACGCTCGCGTCTCGGTCGGTGGCGCTTACTATGAAGTCGACAGTGACCTCGCGGGCGAAGATGTTCTGTTGTGGTGGGGACTGTTCGACCATGAACTTTTTGTCGAATGGAACGACAAGCGTTACGGCCCTTTCCGGCCGTATGGTGGTCCGATCCCGCTTCATCGCTACCGCAAACGCAAACCCTCCCGCCGTGAGATCAGGGCGCAAACCGTGGCCAAGCTTGCTGAACAAATCAGCGTTCCGAAAAGTGCGCTTTCAGGGAGCATCAATCCGACAGGCCCGTTGGCCGAGATCGCGCCTTTATCGAAAATCCGCTTTAGTGACCCGGACCCTTGGGGGCAAATCAACTATGAAACCACGCTCAGCGCCAAACGGGCCATTTCCTATATTCTCGATCGGCCGCTTGCGGAATTGAATCTGGAAGACCGGGAGTTCATTACCGGCCTTGTAAACCGGACACTGAACAAGTCCGAGATTAAAATCGCCATCAGACAACATTTCCGGCGCTCATAACACCACTTTCGGAGAGGTAGCCATGCTCAGTTCGCAGGTCATGAAACACTTCGGTATTGAGCGTTCCTGGGACCAGGCAGGATATTTTGAAACGTCTCGCCAAGCTCAGTTTCAAGAGGAGGTCACGGCCGCAATCATGGCAGGCAGCCTAGTCGCCATTTCGGGTCCCGTCGGGGCCGGAAAGACAGTCATGATCCATCGCCTGCAGGAAGAGCTTTCCAAGTCCAAAAAAATCATCATCGCCCGCAGCCTGTCGATTGAAAAGTCACGGGTTGTTCTCCCTGTTCTTCTGACGGCCCTTTTCCTGGACATCTCGAGAAAACCAGACCTCCGTGTTCCGACACAACCAGAACGCCGGGAGAGAATGCTTCAGGAGCTGGTTCGCAAGGCCCGCAAACCGATCGCACTGTTCATTGATGAGGCTCACGATTTGCATGGCAATACGCTAAACGGTTTGAAAAGGTTAAGAGAGGTCATTCATGCTGGTGGGGGAAAGCTGTCCATCGTTTTGGTTGGTCATCCAAGGCTCAAGAACGACCTTCGGAGGGCAACCATGGAAGAAATTGGCAACCGGACAGTGAAGCTGGACTTCAACAGCATTTCGGAAGAACGCCGCGAGTTCATTGGGTGGTTGCTAAGTCAATGCCTAGCCGAAGGAAAGGACCCCGCTTTGGTCATGGAGGAAACTGCGCAGGACTTTCTTGCAGAGCGTCTTACAACACCGTTGCAAATATTCGAGCATCTTGACCGCTCATTTACAGACACCTACCGCCTCGGAGGCGAACAAGTCACACGTGATATCGTAGAGGAAACGATCGCTGCCGGTTTCGATGACCTCGACGCGAAATTGGCAAGGATCGGATATGGCCCCAAAGCACTTGCCGATATGACCGATGTTAGCGTCGGTGAAATCAAGCGCTTCTTGAAAGGGCAACTGGATGCCGAGCGTACAGATGCGCTGACCGGCATCATGAGAAAGACTGGACTGCCGATTTGAGAGGAACCTGCGGTATCGGAACTCTGACAGTATTTTCGACTTTTGTTATTCGCAAATAATGTGGGCCGAGAATTATGA
>NZ_SMMF01000062.1:0-233 GCF_009711355.1 Roseibium sp. RKSG952
TTTATGTCTATGTGCCCGATGGTGCCGGTGGATATCTGGAATACCGTCTGGAAGCCCATGACAAGGCCAGCAATGATTACTTCGGATACTCTGTTTCCATCGATGATGACGGTGTGATCACCGTTGGTTCCTGCTACGACGATGACAAGGGCGATAACTCCGGCTCGGTCTATGTGTTCGTGCCCAACGAAGACGGCGATTACGTCGGACCCGATGGAACCGTGCATGAGGCG
>NZ_SMMF01000435.1:0-988 GCF_009711355.1 Roseibium sp. RKSG952
CACCGGCACCATCGGGCACATAGACATAAACAGCCCCGGTCCCGCTATCGCCGGATGCCCCGGCAACGATCACGCCCGTGTCATTGACCGCTACCGATGACCCGAAATTGATCGCCGTATTGCTGATTTTCTGGATGCCATAATTGCCGTTGCCATCCGGCTCGTAGAGATAGAGCGCATTACTGGCACCAACCAGGATGGTGCCGTCGGCTTCAATCACACCGCTTTTGCCGAAGCCGGAAGCGTCTGCCGTGTCCGGTGCCACAAGTTTGGTTTCGGTGTAACCGCCTTCCCCGTCCGGGCTGAAGATGTAGGCCGCGCCATTGTCACCGGCAAACACGGTCCCGTCGTCATGGATGGTGAGCGATGTGCCGAAGCTTACGGTCGCATCCGATCCAATCAGTTTGGTTTCCGTGTATCCACCGGAACCATCGGGGGTGAAGACATAGACCGTGTCTGCTCCCGCCGCGCTGACCGCAACCACGCCATCCTCATTGATCGATAGCTTGGAACCAAAATAAGCATTTGCCACCCCGTCGGACGCCGTCAGCTTGACCTCCTCATAGGCACCACCTTCGGTCGGTGTGAACACATAGACCGAACCGGAGTTCGAGTTCTCCCCCATGTCATCGTCCAGATAAGCACCGACAGCAATCACACCTGCATTGTTGATCGCGGTGCTCCGGCCAAAAATATCATCGGCAGCGCCGTCAGAAGCCAGAAGCTTGGTTTCCTGGTAACCGTCTGCTGTCGGCGTATAGACATAAACAGCGCCAGCATCATCGCCCTTGTCATCCTCACCATGCGCACCAACCACGATGACACCATGGTCGTTCATCTGAGAGCTGTAGCCGAAGTAGTCCGTCTCTTCGCCATCAGATGCGACGATCTTCGCTGCGTTCGTTTCTCCAGCCGGTGCATGGTGTTCTCCGAAAGATTCGATTTCTACCGGACCTGCCGCCTCATGCACGGTTCCATCGGGTCCGAC
>NZ_SMMF01000207.1:0-365 GCF_009711355.1 Roseibium sp. RKSG952
CCGTAAGAATATTGCGAGCGGCGTTCGTATTCGCATCATGTTTGCAGGACTTACAGTGAAAGAGCGCTTCGTTTTCGCGACTCTGTTTGTCGAGTGTACAACATTTGGCGCAGGTCTGTCTGGCAATATGTTAAAGAACAACGGACTAAATATCGCAAGGCGCTCGCGGCGCTGAACGTCAAGGAAATGCCTCGGAACCGAGCGCTCTCTCGGTCCATTGCCGATGAGGACTGGCACAGTTTCATGTCGGATCTGTCTAACAAGCCGGATTGGTCCGGCAAGCACTTTATTCGGATTGCTGTGTTTAATCCGTCGACGATGACGTGTTCGAATTGCAGGTTGATCCAGAAGCGCGGCAAACCCCT
>NZ_SMMF01000444.1:0-1018 GCF_009711355.1 Roseibium sp. RKSG952
CAAGTGGAAAGCCAAGTATGGCGGCATGACCGTGTCGGAGCTACGCCGGTTAAAGGACCTTGAAGCTGAGAACTCGGCACTGAAGCGACTTCTGGCGGACGCCATGCTCGACAACGCAGGTCTCAAGGGGCTTCTGGCAAAAAACTCCTGACGCCTGTCGCCCGTCGGGATGCTGTCGAGACGTTGATGCGAGATCAACAATTCACGCAGCGGCGGGCGTGCAGGCTGGTCGGAATTTCCAGATCGAGCCTGGCCTATCAGGCACGCCCGGATCGTTACGCACGGCTCCGGGAACATCTGATCACGCTGTCAGGCAAGCACAGGAGGTATGGCTACCGCATGCTCCACGCCAAACTGGTGCGCGAGGGCTTCAAGGTGAATGTCAAAGTCGTCGAGCGGATTTACCGCGAAGAACGGCTGTGGCTGCGCCGTACCAAGCGCAAGAAGATCCCCAAGGAAGGTCGTGAGGGCGGCTGGTGCCCGATTGCCGCCAACCAGAGGTGGTCGCTGGATTTCACCAGTGACGCGCTGGCGAACGGACGCAAGTTCCGGACGGCAAACCTCAAGGATGACTGCACCCGCGAGTGTCCTGCCATCGAGGTGGACTTCTCCCTGCCCGGCGAGCGGGTCGTCGAAATGCTGCAGCGTGTTGCCCGCGAACGCGGATACCCTGATATTCTGGTCGTCGACAATGGGCCGGAACTCCGCGGGCGCACACTTGACGCATGGGCCGATGACCACGGTGTGCAGTTGTATTTCATCAATCCAGGAAAGCCGACCCAGAACGCCTATATCGAAAGTTTCAATGGGCGCTTCAGGGATGAATGCTTGAACCAGCACTGGTTCATCAGCATCGGCGAAGCACGCCAGATCATCGAAGATTGGAGGTTCGACTACAATACAGAACGCCCGCACAGCAGCCTGAAATATCAGACCCCGGAGGAGTTCGCGACAGCGCGGCCCTTCGACAAAACGCAATGGGCGCAGCCGCTTGAGCTATTTGAGGGCTCCGCGGCTG
>NZ_SMMF01000507.1:0-1453 GCF_009711355.1 Roseibium sp. RKSG952
CGGCCCAGGTGGCGGCAATGGCGGCCCAGGCTTTCCGGGAGATGACATACCCGGTGACGATGTTGACGACGACATCACCGATCCCGTTGACGATGTCGTCGATGACGTGACAGATCCGGTCGATGATGGTGACGACGGCGATGACGTGACTGATCCGGTCGACGATGGTGACGATGGCAATGACGACACGACGGACGACCAAGGCCTGATTGTCGACGAAGACACAGAAGCCGTGACCACAGGCGACGGCGATGACAACATCGAAATTGCAGCTGAAGTCGGCACAGTCGACCTTGGTGCCGGCAACGACCAGCTGACTGTTAGCGACTATGTCGACGCTGCCTATGGTGGCGACGGCGAAGATGTCCTGACCGTCAACATGAGCACCGGTGACGTGGACATCGTTGATAACGATGGTGTCGTCACGATCATTGACCGCTTCTCCGGTGAGGAGATGGTCACGGAAGGCTTTGAAACCATCGAATTCACCGATGCGACCTACTCTGCCGATGAATTGGCCGATCTTTTCGGCGCAGATGCGGCAGAACCGATCATGCAGGTTGCCGAGGGCAGCAGCTATCTGACTGTCAATGATGACGATCCGTCGATCAGCGTCATCTGGGACCGTGTCATCCAGCAGGCTGTCATTGAAACCGACACGGTTGTCGGGCCGACGATCGCTTCCCGTGCGTATGCGATGATGCACACGGCCATGTATGACGCATGGTCGTCTTTCGACGAGACTGCGGTGCGCGTTTCCTTCGATCAGGAAGGCGACAACTTCAAGGTGACCGGCGCCGACGATGAGGCCAAGGCGAAAGCCATGAGCTATGCGGCGATCACCGTCCTGCAAGAGCTGTTTCCGGACATGGAAGATCTCTATGTCGAGGTCATGGAAGAGCGCCTCGGCTTCTCGATGGAAGACGACGGCTCGGTCGAAGCCGAGATCGGCATTGATGCCGCTGAAGATCTTCTCGCATTGCGCGCCGAGGACGGATCGAACCAGGAAGGCGATTACGCCGATACGACCGGCTACACCCCCGTCAACCCGAATCCGGACGAGATCAACGACATCACCAAGTGGACGCCGGAAAACGTTCCGATCGACCCGGAAGATCCGGAAGTCGAGCAGAGCTTCCTGACCCCGCAATGGGAAGAAGTGGAAAGCTTTGCGCTGCCGGAGACGGCAGATGGCGAGACGGACTTCTCCCAGACGCTTCCACCTCAGCCCCAGGACTTCTTCACGGAAGAATATGCAGGCTCTGTTCTCAACTTTGATGCACAGACCATCACGCTGGACAACGCAATCACGATTGACGGTGTGACCTATGAGGCAGGCGAAGACATCCCGGTCAGTCAGGACCTGATCGGTTCGGTGATCAACGCCGGCTTCATCGAACAGGCCGAAGACATCGTCGACATTTCGGCGAACCTGACCGACGAGGAAAAGGTG
>NZ_SMMF01000488.1:0-1274 GCF_009711355.1 Roseibium sp. RKSG952
CTTACAGGTTTGGATATATAGGGAAGCGTTTGCAGAGTTCTGCGACCTCGGCCTTGACCTTGGCTTCGACCGCGCCGTTGCCGTCTTCGCCATTGGCGGCCAGGCCGTCGACAACCTCGATGATCCAGTCCGCGATCTGGCGGAACTCGATCTCGCCAAAGCCGCGGGTGGTGCCGGCGGGGCTGCCCAGACGGATGCCCGACGTGATGGTCGGTTTTTCCGGGTCAAACGGCACGCCGTTCTTGTTGCAGGTGATGTGCGCGCGGCCCAGCGCCTTCTCGGTCGCGTTGCCCTTGACGCCTTTGGGGCGCAGGTCGACCAGCACGACGTGGGTGTCGGTGCCGTGAGTTACCGTGTCCAGACCGCCCTTGATCAGCTGATCCGACAGCGCCTGGGCATTGACGACTACCTGCTTGATGTAGTCCTTGAAGGCAGGCTGCAGCGCCTCGCCGAACGCCACGGCCTTGGCCGCGATCACGTGCATCAGCGGGCCGCCCTGAATGCCGGGGAAGATCGCCGAGTTCACTTTCTTAGCGATATCTTCATCATTGGTCAGGATCATGCCGCCACGCGGGCCGCGCAGGGTCTTGTGCGTGGTGGTCGTGGCCACATGCGCATGCGGGAAGGGGCTAGGATGCTCGCCTGCGGCGACCAGACCGGCAAAGTGCGCCATGTCCACGTGCAGGTAGGCACCGACCATGTCGGCGATCTCGCGCATGCGGGCAAAGTCGATCTGGCGCGGGATGGCTGAACCGCCGGCGATGATCAGCTTGGGCTGGTGCTCTTTCGCCAGCGCCTCGACCTGATCATAGTCCAGCATGTTGTCTTCCTTGCGGACGCCGTACTGCACCGCGTGGAACCACTTGCCCGACTGGTTCGGACGGGCGCCGTGGGTCAGGTGACCACCAGCGTCCAGCGACATGCCCAGAATGGTGTCGCCGGGTTTGATCAGCGCCTGGAACACGCCCTGGTTGGCCTGAGAGCCCGAGTTCGGCTGCACGTTGGCAAAGCCGCAGCCAAACAGCTCTTTGGCGCGGTCGATGGCCAGGTTTTCGGCGATATCAACGAACTGGCAGCCGCCATAGTAACGGCGACCGGGATAGCCTTCGGCGTATTTGTTGGTCATCACCGAGCCCTGCGCCTCCATCACGGCGGCAGAGACGATGTTTTCGGACGCAATCAACTCGATCTCGTCGCGCTGACGGCCCAGCTCGGACGTGATCGAGCCAAAAAGCTCAGGATCACGGTCAGACAAGGACTGGGTGAAAAATCCG
>NZ_SMMF01000310.1:0-561 GCF_009711355.1 Roseibium sp. RKSG952
AGGTCCGACTTCGTCAACAGGCTGTTAAAGCGAGCCCCGAGGAAAGGCAGACGATCCACCTTACGATGGATGATCTTCGTAAAAGAGATGTGTTTCAAGTAACAATGCAGACACGTTGGCACGAAGACGAGCATACCTTCGAAATGATTGATCTTTCGGAACTCCTTGAAGACTATGGAATAGAAAACAAACCAATCTATGCTCTGGCTTTGGATAATTATGCGATTGATATTGAAGAAGACGATGTCATGGATGCGATGATTGCACTTTCTATTGATGGAGAAGCGATCCCGCCAAGAGATAAAGGGCCGCTCTGGCTTATGTTTGACTACAATAAAGAGCGCTTCCAATCGGAAGATTATACGTTTCTATCTATTTGGAGTTTGTATCGAATAGAAGTTGATTAAGTTATGAGGAAATTATTCAATAAGTTAAATATTAGCGCAATTCTCATTGTATTGATGTTAAGCGTCGCGTCGTTCGAAACGTACGTCCTCTACAATGATTTTCCAGATGAAAAGTTTGCCTGGAGTGACCTGCCCCCGATAAATCGGACCATTC
>NZ_SMMF01000390.1:0-800 GCF_009711355.1 Roseibium sp. RKSG952
GCAATTCACCACAAACACCTATAGGTGCCAGGTTGATAACCGAGTCCACAATTGCGATCCGAACATTCATCAACGGCTTGCCGAGAAGAATAGTATCCACGGCCCTAGAAAAAGGGATTGGACCGACCACCGCAAAGGTAGTGGTTTCCGTCGGCCCGTAGCCATTGAGCAGAACTGGCGGCTGATCCAGAGTATTGAGCTGGGCAACAGCCTTACGGTCAATGAAGTCACCGCCGACCAGAACCATTCGCACTACCGAAAATACCGTCACATCTTGCTTTACAATGCTGCTGAATAGTCCCGAAGTCAGCCATAACGTATCGATCAGGCAGGACCCTGCCGCCTCCCGGATCGTTGACGCCTGCAACATCTGGTCCTGCGGCAAGATCAGGCTGCCCCCAAAACATAGTGGCAACCAATACTCGAAGGTTACCGCGTCGAATACCGGATGGCCGGTCTGCAGTAGACGCCCGTCTTTGCGTACCGACGGATAGACATGATGCATCAACGCGGTGATTGCCTTGTGCTGAACATTAATCCCTTTGGGGCGGCCCGTGGAACCGGAAGTATAGATGATGTAGGCTAGCCCAACCGGGTTTGCCGATACCAAACGGTCTTCCAGCAGCCGGTCATCAAGACCAGGGGCGGGCGCCGCGATTACTGTCACGGTTCCCGATCGATTCAGAACCAACAAGTCGGTCGATACGGTCGCCGTGTCTTGAGCGCATCCGGAAGACGGCAGCCGGTCCGACGCGGAACGGGTAGTGATGACCCAACCCGCTCTAGCATCCTCCAGCATG
>NZ_SMMF01000228.1:0-409 GCF_009711355.1 Roseibium sp. RKSG952
GGAACATATTGCAACGCCCGGCCGTATTGCTTCACTGCCTCGAGGCACACCTCCTCCGTTCGGAGGCCTTCCGGAACAAAGCATAACGCCCGGCCGTCTTGCCTCACCGCCTCGAAGTGGATATTCGGTGTCTGAAGGGCTTCCGGAATATATTGCAACGCCGTAACGTTTTGCGTCATTGCCCATTCCAGCAATGGCAGGAAACGCTCTGTGTTCCGAGTGATGATTTCCTCGCTGATATCAACACCGTCGGCGTCTCGGAAATAAAACAAGCGTTCGGTAACCCATAGCTGAAACTTACCCGTAGTCTTGAGGTCGATGATAATGAAGGGCGCTTTTTGGTGATGGTCGAGAAACGCATTGCCGTTCTCGCCCGACATGCACCACCGCGTGCCGCGTCCCCACCATT
>NZ_SMMF01000558.1:0-1814 GCF_009711355.1 Roseibium sp. RKSG952
GCCACGCCCTCCGCGATTTCCTCAACGACCTGGGGCTGGGCCGCGCGCAGGGCCTTGTTGATCTCGATGTAGCGGTAGTCCCGCTCCGGCTCATAGCCGATGAGGCGATAGGCGCGCAGCAGGCTGCCAAAGCGGCTGCGATAGGCGCTGGACGAGGGCAGATCGTTCTCTTCGTCTATGATCAGGCCGGACAGCGCGCCCTGCCGTTTCAGGATCGCCCGGAGGGCTTCCAGCAGTTCTTCGTCCGAGAAATGGCGACTGCGCGCGTCCACGATCTCCCGGGCGCGCAGGAAAAGCGCCTTGTCGACGATTGATGGATAGGCGCCTTCGGCCCGGATCCACATATCCCGCGGGTTCATGACACGGCGCTGCTTCAGCTTGAACGATACCTTGTTGAAGACGTTGTTCCCGATGTATTTTTCGTTGGTCAACACTTGGTGGACGGTCGCCCGGGTCCACGGTCGGTCGAGATCGGTACGGTGCCCTTCGGCGTTCAGAACCTCCGCGATCTCGCGTTCGGGACGCCCCTCATTCACGAACATCTCGTACATCCGCCGAACGACCCGCTGCTCATCGTCGGGACCGGGCACCAGAATCACCCGGTCGGTCTGGAGGCTCTTCTGCTCGCCGCGCGACAACTCACCCTTGGCATTTCCGTGCTCGTCGATCAGCACGCGCCGCAGCCCGAAACCCGCTGCGCCGCCTTGGCGATAGCCCAGCTCTACGAGGCGGCATTGCCCGGCAAAGACCTTCACCGAAAGCTCGCGGCTGTATTCGCCGGCCATCACGCGTTTGACGGTCTTCAGGAGGTTGGAGCCGATGCTGCCGTCGTTCTCGAACTGCTCGCCGCAGTAGTGGACGCGGATCCCCGCGCGGGAGCAGACATGTTCGTGATATGCGCCTTCGTCCGCATCCTGAAACCGGCCCCAGCGGCTGACGTCATATACAAGGATCGCCTTGAAATCGGCGTGACCGGATTGGACTTCTGCCATCAGGTTTTGCAGTGCCTCACGGCCGTCGAGCCGTAATCCCGATCGTCCGGTGTCCTCATACGTACGCAGAATGGTCAGGCCACGAGCCTCGGCATAGCTGCGAATGACATCGAGCTGGTTCTCGGTGGAGTACTTCTGGTGATCGGTCGACATCCGCACATAGGCGACCGCCGGCACATCCTTCTCAGGTGGCGCGGCGCTCGTGTCCGTATGGGTCGCCCAACGACCGCTCACATGCGTAATTCCGGGCAAATCCATCGCTCCCGTCGGAATCAACGGCTGAATTCTTCCCGTCCATGTAAAGCGAAGGAGGGTGGAATGTCGTTTCCGAAAAAGGGCAAGTTCTTTCCAAGGGAACACGGATATAATGGAAAAGCGGAGCAGCCCACGAATGGCGGCTTCGTTGAAGAAATCGCAGCTGCTTTGAAACGGTCGCTTGGAGATAGTCGGGCGGGTGTAAAGACCGTGGCGGCCTGGACGGGGGCCAACGAGAAAACGGTGAAGAACTGGTTCTCGGGCGCATACGGTCCGAGCGGTGCGCACCTGATCGCGCTGGCGCGCCACTCCGACGAGGTGCTCTCCACGTTCTTGGCCATGGCGGGACGCAAGGATCTGATGGTTGCCATCAAACTCGCGGCGGCAGAGCAGGCGGTCGAGGAACTGCTCGATGCGGTGCGGCAGCTGAACCGCGAGGAACCTGGCGATACCGTCACTTGATCAGTCGTCAGGCGGTCGCGAGTTTTGTCACTCAACAGCGCGCAGGATTTCGAAGCGATCCTGCGTGGTCGAAGGCTGCACGAGAGACCGTTCGTTTCCGGCCCC
>NZ_SMMF01000608.1:0-2447 GCF_009711355.1 Roseibium sp. RKSG952
CGTGGTGTTACGCTGCAGAGGCAGCGTAACCGAGCTTCTGGCCATCAAGAAGGCCGGGGTTACCGGACGGAGACAACAATGCCGCGCTCACGTGAGAAATTCAGGTTGGTAAATAGCAAACAGGGATCACCATCCGTCGTGTGGTGACCTGAATACTTACCCAAACATGGTATCGTAGTCGCTGAGGTCGATGGTATAGTCAGACCCACTCCAGGAAATCGATTTATAGCCCAATGTCGTGCCATCAATCAGCCCGGAGAGATCGTCGTAATCGTATCCCTCGATCGTCAGATAGGCGTCGCCGTCCTCATCGTAGAAGGTGACGCCATCATCAGTCTCGGTATAGGTACTCGAGCTTAGCGTGCTATCATAATCTCCTGCGTAAATCAGGATGGTATCAGTCTCCAGATCAAAATCCGTGATGGTCACATACCCACCAGCAACAACGTATGTATCATAACCATCGCCACCGGAAAGAGTGTCATTGCCCCCAGTTGAAATGAGGGTGTCATTTCCGTCACCGCCGTAAAGCGTGTCGTCGCCGTCTCCGCCTACGAGAAGGTCATTTCCGTCACCACCATAGATGGTGTCATCCCCATCTGCACCGTAAAGGACATTATCGCCGTCATCGCCGGTGATCACGTCATTATAGTCGGTACCATAGACATTTTCGAAATTGACAATCGTGTCGACATTCCCAAAACCGTCGTCGCTGACCGTTTCAGCCGACAGGTCCACAACGATACCACCGTCTGTATTCTGGAAGACGAGCGTATCCGTACCCGCGCCGCCGTCCAAATAATCGGAGCCATCTCCGCCATCGATGATATCGTCGCCATCTCCACCGTATATGACATCATCGCCGCCGTAGCCGTAAAGCGTATTGTCAGCGTCATCGCCGATTATGGTGTCATCATAGTCGCTGCCCCAGATGTTTTGAATGTCGTAGAGCTGATCAGTCGTGCCTAGCCCGTCATCGGCGAGAGAATAGGTTCCGTTAGTATCTTCATAGGTGGTGGACAAATCTACATAAATGCCATCGGTGGAATCTGTATAGGCTGACGTGTTGCTGCCCTCGCCACCAAAAATGTAGTCGTCACCATAACCGGCCTGAATCCAGTCATCTCCGTCGAAACCGTATATCTTTTGGGAGACACTGTCTTCGGCCCCGATGTAGCCGGTATAGGAGGAGTCTGGAATATAGCCGTAAATGATATCGTCATAGTCGTTTCCAACAAGAACGCTTTGACTCGTGCTGCCATAGACAAACCAGCCATAAGTCGCACCCATGACAACGTAGGCGGTTCCGTCGTCAAGGGAAGACAAGCTCGCCGAACTCGCATCGATAGTACCGCCACTATTAAAGCTGTAGGTTGTGCCATCTTCTGTAACGATGAATGCATTCTGCAGCATGGAATAGTAGAACGCATCCTCCATTTCCGTGGTCCAGGTCGTGACACCTTCCCCAAAGATTTGGTCCGGATCGGCGAAATTCACCGTCACAACAATATTGGTAGATGTTCCGTTCTGGTAGAGGATGGTAAAACCGTTTCCCCCACTGGTGAGGTCGTTTGATACGAAAACGTTCGACATGTCTGAAGAGTAGATCGGGAGTACAATCACGTCTGTGGTCGGATCATAGTCGTCGACGACCGTGTAACTCGGCGTGGGGTCACTGGTATCGACGGTTTCCACCTCGACTTCTGCAGCGTCAATCGCACTGTAGATGCCCCATCCAATCGTATTGGTCAAAGAATACCCGGTTACAGACGCCCCGACCGAAGTCACGGTTTTTGCAACGGACAGTGCAACATCATCCCAATTGACCGTCGAGGTGGTTTCACTGCTTTCTTCCGCGACCTCGCCTAAAACAAATGTGTCGTGTCCAGAGCCCCCATAGAGATAGTTGGTGTCGCCGTCGAACAGGCTGCCCGAATAGAGCCAATCGTCGCCGTCTCCGCCGTAAAGCGTATCACTGCCGTCCCCGGCGTAGAGAATGTCGTTGCCGTCCCCTCCATAAAGCGTGTCATCATCGTCTCCACCAAATAGAATATCGTCATAGTCACTGCCGGTCAGGGTGTCATTACCATCCTCTCCATAAAGGACTTTTTCTTCATCTGCTCCGGACGCATCGAAGACATCCTTACCATCGGTACCGTGAACTTCATCAATCCCGGTTGCGTATAGTGTGAAACTATTGAAATAATTGTAATTTGCGCCACCTGTGGCAACCAGTGTGTCGCCATCCCAGTAGCCGTTTACGGATTTTGTAGAATAGGTGTTCCCATATTCAAGGGTGTTGTAACCATCCCCGGCATCGAAATAGAAGATGAAATCCTCGCCGTAAGGACCAGCTATGCTTATGGAGTAAAAGTCGATATAGAGCGTGTCATCATTATCAGACCCACTCTCTGAGAGATATCTGCTTGTTCCGTTGTACTGTTCGT
>NZ_SMMF01000542.1:0-1694 GCF_009711355.1 Roseibium sp. RKSG952
GGTGTTACGCTGCAAAGGCAGCGTAACAGGCCTTCACACCATCAAGAAGGCCGTGTTTACCGGGCGGACACGACGGATACACAAAACCTCGACTGTACCGCTCACATTTCTGTGCAGTCTTCCGGATAAATCATCAGCAACTCGTGTTGGTGGCCCAAGCCCGCCTCTATCTTCGACGCCAATGTATGGTGCTTCAGGCCTGCGAGTTCGGCGTAAGCAGAATATGCATCCTTGAACCGGTTATCGAAGGGACAGACCAAAAATGCGATTGACCTCTTTCCTTCACAATTACCGGCATAAGACGTAATCAAAGTGCTAACAACACTCGATGTATACTTAAGTATATTTGTATTTTTACTAACCGTAAAAAGCCTGAATAACTCAAACAAAATCGAAACTTTATGTGTTCTCATCTCAGTACGAAACTTCGCCATGTTTTCCGCAACTGTACTGTAGTACAAATTGGATGTTACTACCGGACCAAATTGCACATTGACATTCAGAGCACCTATGATTTCCTCGTTCGCATTTCTAAAAACTGCAATTTGACTAAGGCCATCCCAAAAGTCAGGGGCATCTGAAATATGAACCAACCCCTCGTTTTGGTACCTTGTGTATCGCGCAGATGAAATATCTTTTATGAGGTCAAATGAATCAGCAAAACTAAGATATATCTCATTAGAATAATCAACTATAATAGTCATAAGCACCTACCTGAATAAGAAACGTAAATTTCTGTCTCGGAATTTTGACCTTGACGCTATCTTAACTAAGTTAATATGCTGGCGGATCTATCATGTAAATTGTATTTTATGACAGTGAGAGGCGTCAAAGTGATAAACACAATTATAACTATTTTATTAATTATAATTACTACTTCTGGTCTGTTTTTCATTTATTTAAAATTAAAACCTTTGCACGCAATGATTGCTTTAATACTTGCCCCATCGCTATCCCTTCCTTTCTGGATCATCAGCGCTCAGGCACCTTGGTTCTCTTGGGCGAAAGTCTATTCTGTAGTTTTTGCAGCTGTTATCGTCTGTTTATTAAAGTTTTCGTCTGAGCGATATCATCCACTTCTTCGCGTGTTGTGCGTCGCAGTCCTTGCGCTGAATATTTTTGAAGCACTCGCTTACGAAATCACCGAAACTTATGGCTGGATAAATCCGCTTGCCGGACTCCTGCTTCTCCTGGCGATCCCCGGTTCAAGGGCGATTTCTTTTGGTCCGGGAAACAAATTCGTGAAGTACAAGATGCCATGGAGCCTTATAGTAGGCTATTCGATTTGGGACATGACATATATTTACACGGTCACCCAGGGTGATTCTGCTATATTTGGTGCAATTCACTTGGGATTGGCACTTTTATTCACTTGGCGATATAAAGATATATACTTCGAGGTTCGCGTTTTCACACTCAGCGTAATAATGATTTTAAGAATGTATTCTGATAATTTGTCTTTTTATGAACTCGCGAAAATACCGTACAACGAAAATATTAGCTTTGGCATGGCCCTGATTAGTCTTGGCTTTGGTATTTACGCGATTTTTGATCGCAGTCTGTCATTGCGTCGATACTGGATATCGAGTCGGCGGCGAGAAGACCGCTGCATCGGGGCCGCGAAACTTCCAGCACAGGGTGAGTGACAGACAATAGGTGTGCGTCCGGTGAACCCGACCTGCCCGTCATAAAGG
>NZ_SMMF01000046.1:0-223 GCF_009711355.1 Roseibium sp. RKSG952
GACCTATGACGATATCGGAAACAGCCGGGACGCCGATCAGGCGCTGATCGACAACGCGGTCGCACGTTTCCTCGATTCGAAAGGCCTGTTCGGAACACCCGGGGAGGTTCTCGAGCGTGTCAATCACTGGCAGGCGCTGGGAATTGACGAGCTGGCATGTCTGATCGATTTCGGTCTGCCGGCAGACCGAATTCTGTCACATCTCACCTATCTGATCGATCTG
>NZ_SMMF01000133.1:0-281 GCF_009711355.1 Roseibium sp. RKSG952
TCGTCGTCCATGGGCCCGGATCCACCCGACGGACCGCCAAAGCCGCCCCCTGAAGAGCCGCCAGAGGAACCGCCGCCATAGCCGCCACCGGACTGACCACCGTAGCCCCCGCCCGACTGGCCGCCAAACCCGCCATCATTGCCCGACGAACCGTAATCCGGCAGCCCGCCGCCCTGGCCACCACCTTCGCCCCGGCCATCGAGCATGGTCAGGTTGGAGTTGAAGCCCTGAAGCACGATTTCGGTGGAGTAGCGGTCCTGACCGGACTGATCCTGCCACTT
>NZ_SMMF01000224.1:0-401 GCF_009711355.1 Roseibium sp. RKSG952
CCGAGCGACTTGAACCCGGCTTCCGCGCCCAGGGTCGCAATCGTGGTGAACAGGCGAGCCGGATCACTCTCCCCTGCGATCAACCGGGTGGCCGCGACCTTTGCAGTGTCGGCGACATGATAGTCGAACACTGCATTGATTTCGCCATTGCCCGTATCCCCGGCAAAGCTTTCCAGAACCCGCAGCTGCGCGCCCTTGCCCACCCGGATCTGCGACCGGGTGACGATTGCACCGGATCCGGTTCCCACATGAACCAGCTCAACAGGTTTGGAGACGTCCGCGCCTTCGCGCACGTTGATGATCACACCGCCTTGCACGAAAGCCGTGTTCAGCGCCAAAACTCCGTCATTCGACGCGGTCTTGGGGCTTGCAAGCAATTCTGCTGCGCGATCGCCCTCAAG
>NZ_SMMF01000945.1:0-100260 GCF_009711355.1 Roseibium sp. RKSG952
CCGTCCCGTTACCTTGTTGCACTTCACGGCCGAGATCCACCGTGTCTAAGGTGCGGGACACATCTCCTTCCGGGCAACTGAAATTTTGGGCAGCTGTTCGTCCTTGACCGGTCAAAAGCTTATTCGAAAGAAAATCGCGCCAGGCAGGCCGCAGTCAACAAGCTTGCGCCTCCGCAAAAGCGTGGACTTTGGCATTTCGTCAAAATCTGGGCTAAGAGTGGCGTCACATTGTTCGCGGCGGAACTGGGATTGATTCGACATGAAGCGTAAAGTGATCACGGCCCTGACGATCGGGGTGCTATTGGTTTCGGCTGGTTGCCAGAGATTGAGCGGGGGGCCGAAATATGCTGCCCCCCTTCCGGCAACACCGACAACGCCTGTGGGGCAGGGGGAACTGCAGCCGCTTGATCAGTCTGTACCTGCCCCTGGAACCACGCTTGACGGCACGGGCCAGGGCACTGATGTTGCGTCTGTTGCAGAGCCTGCCGGTGCTCTGAACATTGGCCGGAGCGACATGCTTGGTGGCTGGAAACTGTCTTCTGCAGGCGACAACTGCATGGCTTTCATGACCCTGACCACCTGGTCCGGCGGATACAGGGCAAATACGCGCGGGTGTTCGTCTCCGGCGCTTGCCAACGTGTCTGCATGGGACTTGTCCGGCAAGCAGGTTGTGTTGAAAGACAGCAGCGGGGCGCCTGTTGCCCAGCTTTACGCAACGTCCGCCCAGCAATTTAACGGTCAGACTTCTTCAGGAAGCCCGGTTTCTCTTTTTAGATAACAACTTTAGGTATTTTTATCTGGACGGCACCCTATTGAGGTGTGTTACCTTTCCGGTAATAAACGGAAAGGTAGCGAATTATGTCCAAATATGATCCTTTGCGCGAACATCTTGCGCGCCTTGACGATGTGGTGTGGGCAGCGCGGCTTGAGGATGTAGAGGAAATACTTGGCTCGGGACTTCCAAAGAGCGCCCGGGAGCACAGAACCTGGTGGGCGAACTCCGGTGGTAGCCTCGTCCATCAGAACGCGTGGCTGGATGCCGGCTGGCGGGTCGAGCGGACCGACCTGATGCGCAATGTTGTGGTGTTCCGGCGTCTGCGGATCGGGGGAACCTCACTTGCGGGCCGCGCCAATGGTTCGGCAGCGCGAACGGACCGCAGGTCCGACGAGGAAAAGCGCCTGTCTTCGGTGGCTTCCAGCTTGCGGCAGCCGGTGACGGTGACCCTGAGGGCCGAGTGGACGGTTCTGGGCGACATTCACAAGGTGCCCTGTTCTTCGACGGTGCTTCCCAAAGGGGCGGGGATCATCCGTGCCATCACCTTGCAGGACGGACAGCCGTCAACCGTGATCTTGCCGACAGCGGAGGTTCAGGCGGCCTATCGGCGCCTGCGCATGGCGCTCAAGGGGGTGGACGGGGCCGATGACGGCGAATCGGCGGATGCTCTGCTTGAAAAACTCGGGATGGAGCGGTCGGCTCCGATGGAATGCGATGTCGTACGCCCGGGTAACGCATGGCTCCTGACGGACGGGCGTGGCCGGAAGGCCGATCTGGACAGTGAGCAGGAGCGGCTTCTGGTTGGCCAGCTGCTCTATGTTCAGGAACTGCAGGCAGAGCGGGACGCAAAGCAGATTATCATGTAATCGCGCGGGCATTTTGAGCTTGCGTTGGTCAATGAGGGCGGCGGTTGCCGCCCTTTGCATTTTGTGCGTTAAATCGATTTTGTTGCTTGCACTGTTGCGCAAATGTTACTCCGCCCTTGCATCTGCCTTAATTTGCTTTTATCCCGCCTTGCACCGCGGCGGTTTGACGCCCTTGGGTCGCAAGGAGCGCAAATCCGGCGCAGGCAACTGGAGCGCCACTCTTGAAAATGGAACTGCCTGTCACCCGTGCAGTCGCCTCGCGCTATAAGGCGCTGGTTGCAGCGGGAGAAATTTCGGAAGACCCTGTTCAGCTGGAGGCTGTCCGCTGCCTTGATCTGTTGAACACCAAACTGGCCGAGACCCGGCTGGCCTCCAAGAAAAGCTCCCTCGGCTGGCTGTTCGCCAAGCGGAAGAACGAGCTTTGGGCGGCCGTGCAGGGTTTGTACATGTGGGGCGGCGTCGGGCGTGGCAAGACCATGCTGATGGACCTGTTCTTTGAAGTCACGGTCATCCGGCGCAAGCGGCGTGCGCATTTTCACGAATTCATGCTGGATGTGCATGAACGCATTCATGCCCACCGCCAGGCCCACAAGCGCGGCGAGGTGAAGGAAGACGATCCGATTCCGCCGGTCGCCCGGCAAATTGCGCGTGAAACCCGGCTCCTGTGTTTCGACGAATTCTCGGTCACCGATATTGCCGACGCCATGATCCTCGGGCGTCTGTTTACCCAGCTGTTCGAGCTCGGCGTCATTGTGGTTGCAACGTCGAATGTCGATCCGAATGACCTTTACAAGGATGGTCTCAACCGGCAGCTGTTCCTGCCCTTCATCAAGCTTTTGAAGTCGAAGGTGAATGTCCTGCATCTCGACTCTCCGACCGACTACCGGCTTGAGAAACTCGCGGGAACCCCGGTTTATGTTACGCCGCTTGGCAATGGGGCGGGTGACGAGGTGGATCTGCTGTGGCGCCGGTTGACATGCGGTGTCGCCGCGCATCGTGAAGAGCTCGAAAACAAGGGCCGGATCATCCCGGTTCCGATGGCGGCTGCCGGTGCGGCGCGGTTTTCTTTCGAAGACCTGTGCGCCAATCCGCTTGGCGCCAGCGACTTTCTTCGTATTGCCCATGCTTTCGGCACAGTGTTCATTGAAAACGTGCCGGTCATGACCAAGGCGCGGCGCAACGAGGCGAAGCGATTCATCACACTGATCGACACACTTTATGACAACGGCATCAAGCTGGTCGTGTCTGCTGCGGCCGAACCCCATGGTTTATATGTGGCGGCGGATGGCACGGAAGCTTTCGAATTTGACCGGACGGTCTCGCGATTGATCGAGATGCGGTCGGAGGAATATCTCGCGGGAGAAAGGCGGGTGCAGCACGCTTAGGTGTGCGTTCCGTATACGTCAGCTAAGTATGCGGGAAGATTCTAAAATTTCGACTGGCCCGCGCGCAATATCGTTTTGTTTAGGTTGCGCAAGGGCCGCAAAGGGAGTAGTGCCATCGCCGTCATCGGCGGATGGCATGAGGTTCCATCTTACGTAAAGGGAAACTTTCGATAATGGCTCGGAACAAGATTGCTTTGATCGGCTCTGGTCAGATCGGCGGCACGCTCGCTCATCTTGCTGGTTTGAAGGAACTCGGAGACATCGTGCTCTTCGACATCGCAGAGGGCACGCCGCAAGGAAAGGCACTGGACCTGGCCGAGAGTTCGCCGGTCGACGGTTTTGACGCAAAACTCTCCGGTGCGAACGACTATCAGGCGATCGAGGGCTCCGATGTTGTCATCGTCACAGCCGGTGTGCCGCGCAAGCCGGGCATGAGCCGCGACGACCTGCTCGAAATCAACCTCAAGGTAATGGAACAGGTCGGGGCCGGCATTGCGAAATACGCGCCGAACGCCTTTGTCATCTGCATCACCAACCCGCTCGACGCAATGGTCTGGGCGCTTCAGAAGTTCTCCGGGCTGCCGAAGAACAAGGTCGTCGGCATGGCCGGCGTTCTTGACAGCGCCCGCTTCCGCTACTTCCTGGCAGACGAGTTCAACGTCTCCGTTGAAGATGTCACTGCATTCGTTCTGGGTGGCCACGGCGACACCATGGTGCCGCTGACCCGCTACTCCACGGTTGCCGGTATTCCGTTGCCCGATCTGGTCAAGATGGGCTGGTGCACGGCCGAGCGTCTCGACGAGATCGTTCAGCGCACCCGTGACGGCGGCGCGGAAATCGTCAGCCTGCTGAAGACCGGTTCTGCCTTCTACGCGCCGGCTTCCTCGGCAATCGCCATGGCGGAAAGCTACCTGAAGGACAAGAAGCGGGTTCTGCCCTGTGCGGCAGCTCTCGACGGCCAGTACGGCCTGACCGACACCTATGTCGGTGTGCCGGTGGTGATTGGTGCGGAAGGCGTCGAGCGCATCATCGAGATCGACCTGCAGGGCGATGAAAAGGCCGGCTTCGACAAGTCTGTCGGCTCCGTCGCGGGTCTTGTCGAGGCTTGCAAGAAAATTCAGCCGGCGCTCGCCTGAGCCGCCGCGCACGTTTCAGTGGCCGCCCCTGAAACGGGGCGGTCCTCCGACAACGGGGAATTCATATGAACATTCATGAATACCAGGCCAAGGCCGTGCTGAAGGAGTTCGGCGCACCGGTGGCTGAAGGTGTTGCCATCTTTTCCGCAGACGAAGCCGAAGCAGCTGCAAAAAGCCTTCCCGGTCCGCTCTGGGTCGTCAAGTCACAGATCCACGCCGGTGGCCGTGGCAAGGGCAAGTTCAAGGAACTGCCGGCCGATGCCAAGGGCGGTGTCCGTCTTGCCTTCTCGCTCGATGAAGTGACCGCACACGCCAAGGACATGCTTGGCAACACGCTGGTCACCGCGCAGACCGGTGATGCCGGCAAGGTCGTCAACCGCCTTTACATCGAAGACGGTGCCGATATCGAGCGCGAGCTTTACCTTTCCATCCTCGTGGACCGCACGGTCGGCCGTCCGGCCTTCGTCGTCTCCACGGAAGGCGGCATGGACATCGAGGCGGTTGCGGAAGAAACGCCTGAAAAGATCGTGACCCTGCCGATCGACCCGGACACGGGCGTCACCGAAGCCGATGCGTCCAAACTCTGTGACGCGCTCGAGCTGAGCGGTGCGGCACGCGAAGACGGCATGAAGCTGTTTCCGATCCTGCACAAGGCCTTTGTCGAAAAGGACATGGCACTTCTGGAAGTGAACCCGCTGATTGTCATGAAGGACGGCCACTTGCGCGTTCTCGACGCCAAGGTTTCCTTCGACGGCAACGCCCTGTTCCGCCACGATGACATTCTTTCGCTCCGTGACGAGACGGAAGAAGACGCCAAGGAAATCGAGGCCTCCAAATACGACCTTGCCTATGTTGCTCTCGACGGCGACATCGGCTGCATGGTCAACGGGGCCGGCCTTGCCATGGCGACCATGGACATCATCAAGCTTTATGGTGCAGAGCCTGCCAACTTCCTCGATGTTGGTGGCGGTGCCTCCAAGGAGAAGGTGACGGCCGCTTTCAAGATCATCACCTCCGATCCGAACGTGAAGGGCATCCTGGTCAACATCTTCGGCGGTATCATGCGTTGTGACGTGATCGCGGAAGGCGTGATCGCCGCGGTTCAGGAAGTCGGTCTGCAGGTTCCGCTCGTTGTCCGCCTTGAAGGCACCAATGTCGAACTTGGCAAGAAGATCATTAACGAAAGCGGTCTGAACGTGATCGCCGCCGATGATCTCGACGACGCCGCCCAGAAAATCGTGAAAGCCGTTAAGGAGGGGGCGTAAATGTCCATCCTCGTCAATAAAGACACGAAAATTATCGTTCAGGGCCTGACCGGCAAGACCGGAACGTTCCATACGGAACAGGCGCTGGAATACTACGGCACCAAGATGGTTGCCGGTGTGCATCCGAAGAAGGGCGGCGAGACCTGGTCTTCCGGAATGGAAAGCGCTGCCGAGCTGCCGATCTACGCCACAGTTGGCGATGCCAGGGAAGCAACCGGTGCGGATGCTTCGGTGATCTACGTTCCGCCGGCAGGCGCGGGCGCTGCGATCATCGAGGCGATCGATGCGGAAATTCCGTTCATCGTCTGCATCACCGAAGGCATTCCGGTGGCCGACATGGTCAAGGTCAAGGCAAGGCTTGAAAAATCCAAGTCTCGCCTGCTCGGTCCCAACTGCCCCGGCATCCTGACCCCGGAAGAGTGCAAGATCGGCATCATGCCGGGTTCCATCTTCAAGAAGGGCTCGGTGGGTGTTGTCTCCCGCTCCGGTACACTTACATACGAAGCCGTCTTCCAGACCTCCAATGCCGGCCTTGGCCAGACCACGGCGGTTGGCATCGGTGGCGACCCGGTCAAGGGCACGGAGTTCATCGACGTCCTGGAAATGTTCCTGGCCGACGACGAAACCCAGTCGATCATCATGATCGGCGAAATCGGCGGCTCTGCCGAAGAAGAAGCGGCCCAGTTCCTCAAGGACGAAGCCAGGAAGGGCCGCAAAAAGCCGATGGCAGGCTTCATTGCAGGCCGGACTGCGCCTCCAGGCCGCACCATGGGCCATGCTGGTGCCGTTATTTCCGGCGGTAAGGGCGGTGCCGAGGACAAGATCGCGGCGATGGAAGAAGCCGGTATCAAGGTTTCCCCGTCCCCGGCGAAGCTCGGCGAGACCCTTCTCGAAGTCTTGAAGGGCTAAAGCGGCACAAACCGCTTTGTGCAGGGCGATTTGGCTTTACCTTTCGCTCTGCATGTTGTCAGGATTGGTCAAGACGCCCTGCGTCTTGACCCGAATTTGAGCGGGCCCGTCCGTGAGGGGCGGGTCTGAAAACGAACCCAGAGCGGGCTGTCCGGCCATCCGGCCAGCGGCCCGGCTGAACATAAAGGGCGGGGCAACCCCTCGCTGGACGGAGATGGCACGGCAGGAAGCGAACAGCGTATTCGCACTGACGTCGTTGCTTTACGGCGCCAACGCAGCCTATATCGAAGACCTCTACGCACAGTTCAAGACGGACCCGAATTCGGTTGAACCGGAATGGCGGGACTTCTTTGCTGCGTTTCAGGACGAGAAGGACGCGGTTTTAAGGGAAGCGCAGGGCGCAACCTGGACACGCAAGGATTGGCCGATCGAGGCCAATGGCGACCTCGTCAATGCATTTGACGGAAACTGGGCACCGATCGAAAAGAAGCTTGGAGACAAGCTGAAGAAAAAGGCCGAGGACAAGGGCGCCCCGGTCACGGATGCGGAAGTCCATCAGGCTACCCGCGATTCCGTCCGGGCTTTGATGATGATCCGCGCCTACCGCATGCGTGGTCACTTGCATGCGGATCTCGACCCGCTCGGCCTTGCCGGCAAGGGCGATCATGAGGAGCTGCACCCGTCGTCCTACGGCTTCACCGAAGCCGACTGGGACCGCAAGATCTTCATCGATCACGTGCTCGGGCTGGAATATGCCACCATCCGCGAGATGCTGGACCTCCTGAAGCGGACCTATTGTTCGACGCTTGGTGTCGAGTTCATGCATATCTCCGATCCGGCGGCAAAGGCGTGGATCCAGGAGCGCATCGAAGGGCCGGACAAGCAGGTCGCCTTCACCCGCGAAGGCAAGCGCGCCATCCTGAACAAGCTGATCGAGGCGGAAGGCTTCGAAAAGTTCCTGGATGTCAAGTATACCGGCACCAAGCGGTTCGGTCTTGATGGCGGCGAGGCGCTGATCCCGGCGCTTGAACAGATCATCAAGCGCGGCGGCCAGATGGGGCTGAAGGAAATCGTGCTCGGCATGGCCCACCGGGGCCGCCTGAACGTGCTTTCCCAGGTGATGGGCAAGCCGCATCGCGCCATCTTCCACGAGTTCAAAGGCGGTTCTTTTACGCCCGACGATGTGGAAGGTTCGGGCGATGTGAAATACCACCTTGGCGCGTCTTCCGACCGCAGCTTTGACGGCAATGACGTCCACCTGTCGCTGACGGCCAACCCGTCGCATCTGGAAATCGTCAATCCGGTGGTGCTCGGCAAGGCCCGGGCCAAGCAGGACCAATGGTCTGCCGAAGACGACCGGTTCATCGAGACGACCGAAGTCGACCGCTCGAAGGTGCTGCCGCTGTTGCTTCACGGCGATGCAGCGTTTGCCGGTCAGGGCGTGGTCGCCGAATGTTTCGGATTGTCGGCGCTGCGCGGACACCGCACCGGCGGCTCGCTTCATGTGATCATCAACAACCAGATCGGCTTTACCACCAATCCGCGCTACTCGCGGTCCTCGCCCTATCCCTCCGATATGGCGAAGGTGATTGAGGCTCCGATCTTCCACGTCAATGCGGATGATCCGGAAGCAGTGACCTTTGCTGCCAAGATTGCCATCGAATACCGGCAGATCTTCGGGCGCCCGGTGGTGATCGACATGATCTGTTACCGGCGTTTCGGCCACAACGAAGGCGACGAGCCGGCGTTCACCCAGCCGATCATGTACCGCAAGATCCGCAAGCACGCGACGACCCTGCAGCTCTACTCCGAGCGGCTGGTCAACGAAGGTGTGCTGTCGGCTGAAGAAGTCGATGCGATGAAGGCCGAGTGGCGTAAGCATCTGGACGGGGAGTTCGATGCAGGCCAGGCCTACAAGCCGAACAAGGCCGACTGGCTGGACGGCAAGTGGGCCGGTATGAAGCGGGCGGAAAACGAAGAGGATCCGCGGCGCGGGAAAACCGGCCTGCCGATGGACGAGTTGAAGGAGCTCGGGCGGGCGCTGACCCATGTTCCGGACGACTTCAACATTCACCGCACCATAGCCCGTTTCATGAAGAACCGGGAGCGGATGATCGAGACCGGTCAGGGGGTCGATTGGGCAACTGCCGAGGCGATGGCCTTTGCAGCGCTCCTGAAGGAAGGCCATCCGGTCCGCCTGTCGGGGCAGGATTGCGAGCGCGGAACGTTCTCTCAGCGTCATTCGGTGCTCTACGATCAGGAAACCGAAAGCCGCTACATTCCGCTCAACCACATCGACAAGAACCAGGAGCGTTACGAGGTCATCAACTCGATGCTCTCCGAAGAAGCGGTTCTGGGCTTCGAATACGGTTACTCGCTGTCCGAGCCGAATGGCCTGACCTTGTGGGAAGCCCAGTTCGGCGATTTCGCCAACGGCGCCCAGGTGGTGTTCGACCAGTTCATCTCGTCGGGTGAACGCAAGTGGTTGCGCATGTCCGGTCTCGTCTGCCTTCTGCCGCATGGCTATGAGGGCCAGGGTCCGGAACACTCCTCGGCACGGCTTGAGCGCTACTTGCAGCTGTGTGCGGAAGACAACATGCAGGTCGCCAACTGCACGACCCCTGCAAACTACTTCCACATCCTGCGCCGCCAGGTCCGCCGCGACATCCGCAAACCGCTGATCCTGATGACGCCGAAGTCGCTGTTGCGCCACAAGCGGGCCGTGTCCAGCCTTGATGATCTCGGGATCGATTCCACGTTCCACCGCCTGCTGTGGGACGATGCGGAAATGGGTCATTCGGAAACGAAGCTCGTGGCCGATGACAAGATCCGGCGTGTGATCATGTGTTCGGGCAAGGTCTATTTCGACCTGCTGGAAGAGCGCGAGAAGCGCGGCATTGACGATGTCTATCTGCTGCGGGTCGAACAGCTCTATCCGTTCCCGAAAAAGGCTCTGGCGATGGAGCTCAACCGCTTCAAGAACGCCGACATGGTCTGGTGCCAGGAAGAGCCCCGGAACATGGGCAGCTGGTCCTTTGTCGAGCCCTACATCGAATGGGTGCTCGGCCAGATCGGTGCCAAGCACACTAGGCCGCGCTATGCGGGCCGGTGGGCAATGGCCTCCACGGCATCCGGCCTCATGTCGACCCACCTCGCGCAGCTGCGGGCGTTCATCGACGAGGCATTCGACCAGTAATTCGGACCGGGCCATCTGGGCCCGGTTCTCTAACGGAATTGGCCAGGAACTTTAAGAGAAGGCAACCATGGCAACCGAAATCCGCGTGCCCACTTTGGGCGAATCCGTATCCGAAGCAACGATTGCGCAATGGTTCAAGAAACCGGGCGAAGCAATCACGGCCGATGAACCGCTGGTGGAGCTGGAAACCGACAAGGTCACCGTCGAGGTTCCAGCACCCGCGTCCGGCACGCTTGAAAGCATCGTCGTCAACGAGGGCGACACGGTCGAAGTCGGCGCTCTGCTCGGTCAGATCGCAGAAGGTTCTGGAGCAGCCGCAGCTGCGCCCGCAGCCGCTGCACCAGCCAAGGCGGACGCAAAGCCTGCCGAAGCAGCTGCTCCGGCATCCGCTGGCCAGATCGTCGACGTGGTGACGCCGAGTGCCGGTGAATCCGTGACCGAAGCCGAAGTCGGCGAGTGGAGCGTCAAGGTCGGCGATCTCGTCAAGGCCGATGATACGCTGGTTGAACTGGAAACCGACAAGGCGGCCCAGGAAGTTCCGGCGCCGATTGCCGGCAAGATCGTCAGGATTGCGGCAGAAACCGGCGCGACCGTCGAACCGGGCACGCTGCTGTGCCAGATCGATACCTCCGGTGCCGGCGCCAGCGCTGCTCCGGCTCAGCCTGCTGCCGCAGCAGCCCCCGCTCCGGCGGCGTCTGCAGGTTCCGGCATGCCGCCGGCGCCGTCCGCTGCCAAGATGATGGCGGAAAACAGTGTGCCGGCCGATCAGGTGTCCGGCTCCGGCAAGCGCGGGCAGGTGCTGAAAGGCGATGTCATCAACGCGATTGCCTCCGGCGTGACAGCTGCAGCCTCCGCTCCGGCAGCGACCCCGGTTGCCCGCGGTCCGGTGGCAGCCGAAGACGAGCCGCGTGAAGAACGCGTCCGCATGACCAAGCTTCGCCAGACGATCGCGCGCCGCCTGAAGGACGCACAGAACACGGCCGCAATGCTGACCACTTACAACGAAGTGGACATGGGCCCGGTCATGGAACTGCGCAAGCAGTACAAGGACCTGTTCGAGAAGAAGCACGGCGTCAAGCTCGGCTTCATGGGCTTCTTCACCAAGGCGGTCACCCATGCCTTGAAGGAAATCCCGGCGGTCAATGCCGAGATTGACGGCACGGACATCATCTACAAGAACTTCTGCCACGTCGGCGTGGCGGTTGGCACCGACAAGGGTCTTGTGGTTCCGGTTGTCAGGGATGCCGACCAGATGTCGATTGCCGAAATCGAGAAGGAAATCGGCAATCTCGGCCGCAAGGCGCGCGACGGCAAGCTCGGCATGGCCGACATGACCGGCGGCACCTTCACCATCTCCAACGGGGGGGTCTACGGCTCGCTGATGTCCTCGCCGATCCTGAACGCGCCGCAGTCCGGTATTCTGGGCATGCACAAGATCCAGGAACGTCCGATGGCGGTGAACGGGCAGGTCGTGATTCGTCCGATGATGTATCTGGCGCTGTCCTATGACCACCGGATCGTCGACGGCAAGGAAGCGGTGACCTTCCTCGTCCGGGTCAAGGAAAGCCTCGAAGATCCGCAGCGTCTGGTTCTGGATCTTTAAACCAACCGTCTCTTGCCGATAGCACTGGAGCCGTCATGTTGAGCCTGGAGTTCCTGATCACCGCCCTTGTGGTTGTTCTGGTTCCCGGTTCGGGTGTGGTCTACACGGTTGCTATCGGCCTGGGCAAAGGCCGGAAGGCCAGTGTTGCGGCCGCGTTTGGCTGTACGCTCGGCATCGTTCCGGCCATACTGGCCTCGGTCTTCGGACTGTCTGCCCTGCTGCACACCAGCGCATTGGTGTTTCAGGCTGTCAAATATGCCGGCGTTGCCTATCTGCTTTATCTCGCCTGGCAAACCTTGCGCGAAAGCGGGCCGCTGGCGCTGACGCCAACCGACGCAACGCCCGCGAGCTTTTGGGCGATTGCCCGCTCGGGCTGTCTCATTAATGTTCTCAATCCGAAACTGACGGTGTTCTTCCTCGCGTTTCTTCCGCAATTCGTATCGCCGGGCTCCGGCAATGCGGTTCTGGAGATGCTGGGAATGAGCGCGGTGTTCATGGCGATGACCTTTGCGGTCTTTGTTGTCTACGGCTTGTGCGCAGCACGGGTCGGACACCAGCTCATGCAAAGCGAAAAGGCGCTTTGCTGGATGCGCCGTGCGGTGGCGGCCACATTCTGCGGTTTTGGAGTGCGCTTGGCGCTGGCCGATCGTTAGGCGAGGCAGGAACACGAAATTTCCCGCATACTGCGGGGCTCGCTGACAGGCCGGAGGTCTCCGGCATCGAAACAATGGCCCGGCTCCGGGCCGCATCTGAACGGAAAGTAAAAGGCGACCACAATGTCCCAATACGATCTCGTCGTCATCGGAACCGGCCCGGGCGGCTATGTCTGCGCGATCAAGGCTGCACAGCTCGGCCTCAAAACCGCAGTTGTCGAAAAGCGGGCAACCCATGGCGGCACCTGCCTGAATGTCGGATGTATTCCGTCCAAGGCACTTTTGCATGCTTCCGAAATGTTCGCCGAAGCCGGTCACGGATTTGAAAAGCTCGGCATCAAGGTCGGCAAGCCGGAGCTGGACCTGCCCGGCATGATGAAGCACAAGCAGGATACCATCGACGCCAACGTTAACGGCGTTGCCTTCCTGTTGAAGAAGAACAAGGTCGACAACCATCACGGCACGGCTCAGATCCTGTCTGCCGGCAAGGTGGAAGTCACCGCCGGCGACGGGTCGAAGACCGTTCTGGACACGAAGAACATCGTCATTGCGACCGGTTCGGACATCATGCCGCTGCCGGGCGTCGAGATTGACGAAAAGCAGATCGTCTCCTCCACCGGCGCGCTCGAGCTGGACAAGGTTCCGGGCAAGGTTGTTGTCGTCGGCGGCGGCGTGATCGGTCTGGAACTCGGTTCGGTCTGGGGCCGTCTGGGCGCGCAAGTGACGGTCGTCGAATTCCTCGACAAGATCCTTGGGCCGATGGATGGGGAGATCTCCAAGCAGTTCCAGCGGATCCTGAAAAAGCAGGGCGTGGACTTCAAGCTGTCGACCAAGGTCACCTCGGTTGAGAAGAAGGGCAAGGGTCTCGCTGTCACCGTTGAACCGGCCAAGGGCGGCGAGGGGCAAGTTCTGGATGCGGACATCGTTCTCGTCTCGATCGGCCGCAAGCCTTACACCGAGGGTCTGGGGCTGGATGCGGCAGGCGTTGCGCTGGACGAACGCGGCCGGGTCAAGATCGACAGTCACTTCAAGACCAATGTCGACGGCATCTACGCCATTGGCGATGTGGTCGCGGGTCCGATGCTTGCCCACAAGGCCGAGGACGAAGGCGTTGCGATTGCCGAGACCCTCGCCGGTCAGGCCGGCCATGTAAATTATGATGTCATCCCGAGCGTGGTCTACACCCAGCCGGAAGTTGCTTCAGTCGGCCAGACCGAGGAGGAAGTGAAGGCATCCGGTGTCGAATACAAGGTCGGCAAGTTCGCCTTCACCGCCAATGGCCGCGCCCGGGCGATGAATGCAACGGACGGTCTGGTCAAGGTCATCGCCGATGCCAAGACCGACCGGGTTCTGGGTGTCCATATTATTGGCCTTGGTGCTGGCGAAATGATCCACGAGGCTGCCGTTTTGATGGAATTCGGCGGCTCTTCGGAAGATCTCGGCCGCACCTGCCACGCACACCCGACCATGTCCGAAGCGGTCAAGGAAGCGGCCATGGGTGTTTTTGCAAAGCCGATCCACGCCTGATCAGCGGCACTTTTCTGATCTTTGAAGCCGGGCCCTGCGCCCGGCTTTTTGTTTGTCTGGTGGGTGCGGTCATCTGTTTGGGCGGAAATGGAGCGTGAGCGTGAACCATCGCGCGTGATCATGCCCCCTTTGGTTAGGTGGTTGGCCGATTGCGTTTTTGCCTCTGCTCTGTCATGCCGGAAAAACCAGAGGTTTTATGCGGGATCGGGGAGCAGCTGATTTTGGCCGGGTTTTGGGGCTGACCGATTCCAGCTCTGCGCTATCGCACATCCGGGATGACGAACGTGAATGTCAGAAGCACTTTGCGAGTGAAACCTCGCAGACGATTTTTGCAAAGAAACCCAAAACAGCCTTTTGGCGGTTATCGTTCTGACGTGTCGGCTTACAAGGGCCTATTGGGGACTGCCTCAATCTTTCGGAATTGCGCTCCGGGAGGCCACTCTCACAACAGCACTGCCCCGGACAAACAATCCCGGACAAGTGTCCGCGCGAACCGGGATCGGAGAGACCGGTAAAACTGAATTCAGCAGCCTTTTCCGCGAACGTCCGTTCCAGCTGACACCAGCAGATCACTGATGAAAATAAGAGGCCAACAAACGTCCCGACTAGGCCAATGACAAAGCCAGAATGCGGGCGCGGCCGGGTCCGGCGTCAGTGCTCCTCGTGACACAGGCTGTGATCGCCAAAAGCTTTCAGCACGTTGCAGTCGGCAACCGTGTGGCCGCCGCCGCAGCTGTCCGCGATCCGGGCCAGTTCCGCCTCCAGTTTGCGCAATGATCGTATCCGGTCACGAACGGCTATCAGTTGCTCTTTCGCAATCCTGTCTGCATCCTCGCATGAGTGGCAGGGGCTGGCGCTCAAGTCGATGAGGGAGCGGATCGCGGTCATGGGCAAGCCGAGATCGCGGGCATGCTTGATGAAGGTGAGGCGCTGAAGGTCGCGCTCAAGGTAGCGGCGCTGATTGCCTTCAGTCCGCACCGGATCGTCGATCAACCCCTCCTTCTCGTAGTAGCGGATGGTCGGCACCTTGACGCCTGTGCGCCGGGACAATTCTCCAATCGAAAAATCCATCGAACGCCTCTTGAACCTCTAGTCGCTATAGCCTTTAGGTAAGGTAGCAGACAGGAACAGAAAAGAGCAATCTGGAGAGAGCAATGGGTGCCTGCTGCGCAAACACCTCGAGAACGGCCTTTGAGGGCTTGTCGAAAGACTACAAGCGCCGCCTTTGGCTGGTGATTTTCTTGAATGGCGCGATGTTCGTTATCGAAATGATTGCCGGACAGGCAGCCGGTTCGCAAGCGCTCAAGGCGGATGCTCTCGACTTCTTCGGTGATGCAGTCACCTATGGCATTTCCCTCGCCGTGATCGGTGCGAGCTTGAAGACGCGGGCAATGGCAGCCATGGTCAAGGGAGCAAGCCTGAGCGTGATGGGTCTTTGGGTGTTCGGATCCACGGCCTATCACGTGATTTTCGTTGGGGTCCCGCAGGCAGCGGTCATGGGCAGTATCGGTGTTCTTGCGCTTGTGACCAATCTGGCCAGCGTGCTTTTGCTTTTGAGATACAAGGACGGAGATGCCAATGTCCGGTCCGTGTGGCTGTGTTCGCGCAATGACGCGATCGGAAACATCGCGGTGATGTTCGCGGCCCTTGGTGTCTGGTCAACGACGACCGGCTGGCCGGATCTGGTCGTTGCGGGACTGATGGCGGCCCTGTTCCTAACCTCTGCTTGGCAGATCCTTGTGCAAGGCATCAGGGAGTACCGCCACGACGTTCTGAGCCATCAAGTGTCCGGTGTTTGATGGAAACTCTTGAAAAATCCCCGGCCGTCCACGGGATGAACGGCCGGGTTTTGGGAGGTCTGATATTATTCCGTGGTTTCGGTCCCGGATTGCAAGTCCATCTGCTTGATTGTTTCAAGGCTCAGATCGTTCGTTGCGATTGAAACGGTTCCTGCGTCATCGTCTGCCGGCAGGGTTGCCACGGTCATTTGTTCACTTTCAGCCGATTTCATCCAGTTGCAGGCTGCAGCTGGAGCGATCGCGAAAGCGGAGGCCGCGAGGGTCGCGACTGTCAGGGAAAGGATACGCATAGGCTTCTCCATCCTCGTGTCTTGCACGGTTTTGTGCAACCAGGGTTGAGGATAGGTCATATACAAAATGAATCAATGTTTACTATGAAATAATATTGCGAATATAAGGGTGGTTTCTTTCATTTTTTTATCAAGTTGTATGTCGTCTCCTGCGCGGCAATGTCCGGATCATGAGGCTTGTCGATTACATGGGCATCCAGCAGGTTGCCAAACCGGGTGAGGGTCATCGCTTTTGTGCCGAGAAAACCGACCAGATCCACCCTCAGTCCACCGCGCTCGCGCAAGTCCGCGTCGGTCCAACCCCATTTGCAGTCGCGGGGGGAGCAAGACGTAAACGCCCGGACGCGCGCCCGGACAGTTCCGTCCTGACACGTGCTTTCGATTTCTATGCGTGTGATTTCTTTCCGCTTGGCGTAGGGATTGACCCAAACGCCGTCTTCAGGCAGCGGGCAGGCCGCGTCCGCATTGGCGGGACCGGCGCTCAAAAACAATGCAACGAGGACCAGAGCCGGAATGCGCAAAAGATGCCTCCCTCAAATGTGATGGAGACAGGACTGTGGCCCGGATCGTGTTAAGGGTCGATTAAACGTGCGGCAGACAATGCCAAATCTGACACTGCAAATGGAACGAGGCCCGGTGCGCAGCTGGTTAAGAGCGCGCAATCCGGGCCTTGTCGTGACTGGAGCAGTTCAACTTAGCGCTTGTGAGCGCCGAGCAGGCCTTCACGCTGAGCAAGCTTGCGCGCAGCCTTGCGGGCGCGGCGGACAGCTTCAGCTTTCTCGCGGGCACGTTTTTCGGAAGGCTTTTCGAAAGCCTTGCGGGTTTTCATTTCACGGAAAACGCCTTCGCGCTGCAGCTTCTTTTTCAGCACACGAAGGGCTTGGTCGACATTGTTGTCGCGGACAAGTACTTGCAAGTTCTCTCCTGATGTCTGCCGACGAGCGCCGGGGTGCCGGACGGCCGCCGTAGGGAATGCGTGATCATATACGCTGTGGAAGTGCCGGACCCTAGCAGCTTTTTATGAAAATGCACCCCCTAAGATGCGAAAAAGCCCTAAATTCTAGGAGATTTTCGGGTGTCACTTGCGTGGATGCGCCTTGTCGTAGGCATTGAGCAGCTGAACACTGTCAATCTCGGTGTAAATCTGGGTACTTGAGAGGTTCGCATGCCCCATCAATTCCTGAATTGTACGTAAGTCTCCGCCGCCGGAAAGAAGATGCGTTGCAAAGGAATGCCGCAGGGCGTGGGGCGTGGCAGAATCGGGAAGTCCGAGTGCGCCCCGCAGCTTTTCCATGGCGAGCTGGATCATGCGCGGGTTCAACGGACCGCCGCGCGCACCCAGAAACAACGGGCCATCGGCTGAAACAACATAGGGGCAAAGCTTCAGATAGGCTTCCACGGCTTCGCCCACGACCGGCAGGGTGGGAACGATGCGTTCCTTTCCGCCCTTGCCGGTGATGCGGATGGTTCTTGTCTCCGGGGTTGGTGCTGTGCGTCCGGTTAGCGACAGCGCCTCTGATATGCGCAGACCGCACCCATAAAGAAGCGTCAGGACGGCGGTGTTGCGCGCCTCGATCCAGGGGGCGCTTTCCAGACCGAAATCGCCGCCCACAATGTCCCTGGCCTCCTTCACGGGCACCGGTTTGGGCAGGGATTTGGCAGGGCGTGGCGGGCGCACTGCATCCGACGCCGCCGCATTGACCTCGCCGCGCCGCTCCAGAAACTTGAGAAACGACCGGATCCCGGCAAGGCTTCGCGCCAGGGACCGGCTTTGCACCCCGTTCGCCCGGCGATACGCCAAAAAGGCCCGGTAGTCGGCAGGCCGCAGATCCTTGATGTCGGCAAGGGAAGGTGCGCCACCCAAATGCCCTGTGAGGAACCGCAGGAATTGTTCCAAGTCCAGCTCATAGGCCACAAGCGTCTTGTCGGCCAAACGGCGTTCTTCGCCCAGATGGTCCAACCAGGCCGAGATGCGGGTCAGGACGTCTTTTCTTGCAAAGACAAGGAGGGCGTCTGGATCAGGATGCGCAGTCATGTTCCCTTCATGCCAGAAAGGGCCAACCGAAGGGTTAATCCATTGAAAAAAGCCCGGACCACGCGGCCCGGGCTTTCAAAATCAGTCCGGAAACCGGTTCCTAGAGAATGCTCTGGCCGGTCTTTGCCCAGTCTGCGAGGAATGCATCGAGGCCCTTGTCGGTCAGCGGGTGCTTGACCAGCGCCTTCAGGGTTGCCGGCGGGACGGTTGCGACGTCGGCACCGATGATTGCGCATTCCTTGACATGGTTGGGGGTCCGGATCGAGGCCGCAAGGATCTCCGTGTCGAAGCCGTAGTTGTCATAGACCACACGGATTTCGCGGATCAGCTCCAGACCGTCGAAATGGATATCGTCCAGACGGCCGATGAACGGCGAAATGTAGGTTGCACCCGCCTTTGCGGCGAGCAGCGCCTGGTTGGCGGAGAAGCACAGCGTGACATTCGTCCTGGTGCCTTCTTCGCTCAGCTGCTTGCAGGCCTTCAGTCCGTCAAAGGTCAGCGGCAGCTTGATCACGACGTTGTCGGCGATCTTGCGCAGCTCGTGGGCTTCCTTGATCATGGTTTCGAAATCGGTCGCTGCAACTTCGGCAGAGACATCGCCTTTGGTGATGCCGCAGATTTCCTTGATGACATCCTTGAACTGGCGGCCGGACTTGGCAATCAGCGACGGGTTGGTGGTCACCCCGTCCAGCAGGCCGGTGGCTTCCAGTTCCTGAATTTCTGCCGTGTCTGCGGTGTCGACGAAAAACTTCATGTACAGCTCCCTATGGCACGTCCTATAGACATGCGCTTTGCAGGCGGTCTACGACCGCACCGTGGATCTCTTATCGGCGCCTGTTTAGCGTAGGATTATGGTCAGAAGAACCCCGATTCGAATGGAATCTGAGTTGCAGATACCGGAATCGCCTGTTTGGCACTGCCGGGTGGTGACGGACGATATGGGCCGAAAGGCGGCAAGACGTGTTTTTTGACGAACCGGACTTCGAACCTGATCGCATTGCCAGTGTTCTGGTGCCGGTCGCCGTCCCGGGGCCCTATACCTATCGTGTGCCGGTGGGGTGCCATGTGCAGCCGGGCACCATTGTCCGGGTGCCGCTCGGGACGCGCGAAGTTCTTGGCGCGGTTTGGGATGGTGAGCCGGATGCGGCCATCAATCCCAAAAAACTCAAGGCAATGGCGCATGTTTACCAGGACGCGCGTCCGCTCGACCCGGACTTGCGCCGGTTCGTGGACTGGGTCGCCAACTGGACGCTGGCTGCGCCGGGAATGGTCTTGCGCATGGTGCTGCGATCCGAGGAGGCTCTTCAGCCGGAGCCGCCGGTACCGGGCGTACGGCGGATCGAGGGGGCGGAACCTGATCGAATGACTGCGGCGCGCCAGCGTGTTCTGGCGGCCATGGAAGACGGGTTTGCCTGGACCAAGAGCGGACTTGCGCACGCCGCTGGCGTCAGCGCGTCGGTGATTGACGGCCTGTTGCAGCAAAATGTTCTGGAAGGGGTGGCCTTGCCTGCCACTCCGCCGCCTCCCATACCCGATGTCGATTATGCGCGAACCGTCCTGACGGCCTCACAGCAGCGGGCAGCAGACCAGTTGATCGAGGCGTTTGACAGCGGCAGCGCCGTTTCCCTGATCGACGGGGTGACAGGGTCGGGAAAGACGGAAGTCTATTTCGAGGCCATCGCCGAGGCGATCCGCCGGGGCAAGCAGGCATTGGTGCTTTTGCCTGAAATTGCGCTCACCGAACAGTTCTTGCGCCGGTTTGAAAAGCGGTTCGGCGTCTACCCGGCCGAATGGCATTCCGAAATTTCGCCCAAGAACCGGGCAAGGGTCTGGCGCGGTGTTGCCAGTGGGGATGTGCGTGTGGTGATCGGGGCCCGCTCGGCCCTTTTTCTGCCCTTCAGCGATCTCGGGCTGATCGTCGTCGACGAAGAGCATGATACGGCCTTCAAGCAGGATGACCGTGTGCCCTACAGTGCCCGCGACATGGCCGTGGTGCGCGGGCATATTTCGCGCTTTCCCGTCATTCTCGCTTCTGCAACGCCCTCGGTGGAAAGCCGCGTCAATGCGGATCTCAACCGGTACCGGCACGTCCTTCTGCCTGAACGGGCCACAGGTGCAGAGCTTCCGGAGCTGAAGGCGATCGACATGCGCCATGACGGGCCGGAGCGCGGGCAGTGGATCGCGCCACAGCTGTTGAGCGCGATCAAGGATGCCTTCGGCAACGGAGCACAAACGCTTCTGTTCCTCAATCGGCGCGGATATGCGCCACTCACCCTGTGCCGGACCTGCGGCCACCGGTTTCAATGCGGTCACTGCAGCGCCTGGCTGGTGGAGCACAGGTTTCAAAAGCGGCTTGTCTGTCACCATTGCGGGCATTCGGAGAAGGTGCCGGACAGTTGTCCGTCTTGCGGCACGGCCGATTCGCTTGTCGCCTGTGGACCGGGTGTGGAAAGAATCGCCGAAGAGGTCGGCGGCAAGTTTCCCGAAGCCCGGGTGCTTGTCCTGTCCTCTGATCTGCCCGGTGGTCCTGACAGGCTGCGGCGCGAGATGAAAATCGTCGAGGACGGCGGCGCCGATATTGTGATCGGGACCCAGCTGGTCGCAAAGGGCCATAATTTTCCGAAAATGAAGCTGGTCGGTGTGATTGATGCGGATCTGGGCCTTGCAAATGGAGATCCAAGGGCTGCGGAAAAGACGTTTCAGCTTCTCGGGCAGGTAACGGGCCGGGCAGGGCGCGTTACAGGCGGCGGGGTTGGTTTTCTTCAGACCTATGCGCCTGATAATCCGGTGATCAAGGCGTTGCTTGCCTCTGACGCCAATGCTTTTTATCTCGCAGAGATCGACGCGCGCAGAAATGCCGGATTGCCGCCCTTCGGACGGCTTGCGGCAATCGTCGTGTCCGGGCCGGACAAGGCCATGGCTGACGGATTCTCCCGGGCTGTTGCACGGGCTGCGCCGCAAGATGGTGCAGTAACCATTCTAGGGCCGGCTGAGGCGGCCCTTGCCATGGTGCGCGGACGTTACCGCTACCGGCTTCTGGCGATGGCGCCCCGGCAATTTGACTTGCAGGGGTATATAAGGGCCTGGCTTGCCGCTGGGCCGAAGCCGGTCAAGGGTTTGCGTGTGCAGGTCGATATCGATCCGCAGCATTTTTTATAGGGTGTATCTGCATTCTGACGGGCTTCGACAGGGCTGCAGCCATATCCGCGCCGTTGATTCAGTCGCGGTCGGTGTCGCTTGAAGTGTTCAATTCGGTCAATTGCGTTGATAACAACACAACCCTGTGGCAAGCTTTTGAAAGAGTTCTCGTCAAGAGGAATGACGATGGCATATGTCCAAGGTTTTCTGGCGCCGGTGAAAACGGCCAGGAAGGAAGAGTACCGGCAAATAGCTGAAAAATCGTGGGAGCTGTTTGCAGAATACGGTGCGCTCAGTTCCTGTGAGGCCTGGGGCGACGATGTTCCCGATGGCGAAGTCACATCCTTTCCGATGGCGGTCAAAAAGGAAGAGGACGAAACGGTCGTGCTCTCCTGGATTATCTGGCCAGACAAATCGACTGCCGACGCCTGCATGAGCAAGATGCAGGACGATCCCCGCTGGGAGGCAGCCATGCCGAACGCAGACGAAGTATTCAGCATGAAGCGCATGATCTTCGGCGGATTTGAACCCATGCTGGAGAAGCACGCCGTTACGGCTACCGTCTGATCCGAAGAATCTTAGCATTTTTGACAGGGAGCGCTGGTGTTCCACTGCTTTGAAGCGTCTCCCAGGGTTTCTATCAATGAATACGGCTAAATACGGCCGTAGTCTTACGCTATTGATTTGGCGATGTTTTGTGCCTCTCCCGTTAAAAACCGCGCCAAAACGGCAAGAACAGGCCTCCGGTGAAGTTGCAAGCTTGAAAACCCTGTGCTAATTGAGGCGCGGCTTTGGGGGAGCGGTTTAACCGTCATACCTTCTGACCCTGAATAAAATCAATTTTTCAATGCCTTGCGGCCGTTCCGGCTTTGCGGGGCTTGAAATGCGTCAGAGAGCTCGGACCTGGTGACTGACAACGTATCTCTCGTATCCGGCGTGGCAAAACGATATGCCTCCGCTCTTCTCGATCTATCCGAGGAGCAAGGCGTGACGGCAGACGTGGAGCGGGATCTTGGCAAGATTGAGGGTTTCCTCAATGAAAGCGCAGATCTCGACCGTCTCGTGAAAAGCCCCGCTTTCAGTGCTGAAGAGCAGGTTGCTGCCCTTGCTGCACTGCTCGACAAGGCGGGCATCTCTGGCCTCGCTGCAAATTTCGTGAAGCTGGCCGCCCAGAACCGGCGCCTCTTCGTTCTCCCCGGCATGATTACGGCATTCAAGATGCTGTTGGCTGAAAAGCGCGGTGAAGTCACGGCTGAAGTGACCTCGGCTTCCCCGCTGTCCGACGCGCATGCCGCTGCCCTGAAGGACGCGTTGTCCGCATCCTCCGGCAAAACCGTAAAAATCACAGCGAAAGTGGATCCTGCGCTGATCGGCGGCCTCGTCGTCAAGCTCGGCTCGCGCATGGTCGACACATCGCTGCGTACCAAACTCAACTCACTTAAGTTCGCGATGAAAGAGGTCGGCTGATGGATATTCGGGCCGCGGAAATTTCCGCTATCCTCAAGGACCAGATCAAGAACTTCGGCCAGGAAGCCGAGGTCTCTGAAGTCGGTCAGGTGCTGTCCGTCGGTGACGGTATTGCTCGTGTGTACGGTCTGGACAAGGTCCAGGCCGGTGAGATGGTCGAATTCCCGGGTGGTATCAAGGGCATGGCCCTGAACCTGGAATCCGACAACGTCGGTGTTGTTATCTTCGGCTCCGACCGTGACATCAAGGAAGGCGATACGGTCAAGCGGACCGGTGCCATCGTGGAAGTTCCGGTTGGTAAGGGTCTTCTCGGCCGCGTCGTTGATCCGCTCGGCAATCCGCTCGACGGCAAGGGCCCGATCGAGGCGACCGAAAAGCGCCGTGTGGACGTCAAGGCGCCTGGCATTTTGCCGCGCAAGTCCGTGCATGAGCCGATGTCGACGGGTCTGAAGGCGATTGACGCCCTGATCCCGGTTGGCCGTGGTCAGCGCGAGCTGGTCATTGGTGACCGTCAGACCGGCAAGACCGCTATCATTCTCGACACCTTCCTGAACCAGAAGCCTTTGCACGCTTCCGACGACGAAGATGTCAAGCTTTACTGCATCTACGTTGCCGTGGGTCAGAAGCGTTCCACCGTTGCCCAGTTCGTGAAGACGCTGGAAGACGCTGGTGCTCTCGAGTATTCGATCGTTGTTGCCGCGACCGCTTCCGATGCGGCTCCGCTGCAGTTCCTGGCACCATTTGCCGGCTGCGCGATGGGTGAGTTCTTCCGCGACAACTCCATGCATGCCGTGATCGGCTATGACGATCTGACCAAGCAGGCTGTTGCCTATCGTCAGATGTCCCTGCTGCTCCGCCGTCCGCCGGGACGTGAAGCTTTCCCGGGCGACGTTTTCTACCTGCACTCCCGTCTTCTGGAGCGCGCTGCGAAGCTCAACGAAGAAAACGGCAAGGGCTCCCTGACCGCACTTCCGGTCATTGAAACCCAGGGCAACGACGTGTCCGCGTTTATTCCGACCAACGTGATCTCGATCACTGACGGTCAGATCTTCCTTGAAACCGATCTGTTCTATCAGGGTATCCGTCCGGCCGTGAACGTCGGTCTGTCGGTGTCCCGCGTGGGTTCTTCGGCCCAGATCAAGGCGATGAAGCAGGTTGCAGGCCCGATTAAGGGTGAGCTGGCGCAGTACCGCGAAATGGCGGCTTTTGCCCAGTTCGGCTCCGATCTGGATGCGACCACCCAGCGTCTTTTGAACCGGGGTGCGCGTCTGACCGAACTCCTGAAGCAGCCGCAGTTTTCGCCGCTGAAGACCCAGGAGCAGGTTGTTGTGATCTTTGCCGGCGTGAACGGCTATCTCGACAAGCTGCCGGTCGACCGGGTCCGCGAATACGAAGAAGCTCTGCTTCTGTATTTCCGGGGTGAGCATGCGGATCTCATGGATGCCATCTGGGAAAAGAAGGCTCTTGATGACGAACTGACGGGCAAGCTGAAAACAGCTCTCGACAGCTTCACCAAGAACTTCGCATAAGACTTCACGCCGGGATAAGGAGCAGGGGCGGCCATGCCGAGCCTGAAGGACTTACGAAACCGCATTGCCTCCGTGAAGGCGACGCAGAAAATCACCAAGGCCATGCAGATGGTGGCCGCGGCGAAGCTGCGTCGTGCTCAGGAAGCTGCGGAAGCCGCCCGGCCCTATGCGCATCGCATGGGTGAGGTGCTGGCCAACCTCGCTGTGGCCTTTGAGGGCCGCGACGACGCGCCGAAGCTGATGGCGGGAACCGGCAATGATCAGACGCATCTTCTGATCATTGCGACGGCAGAACGCGGTCTCTGCGGTGGCTTCAACACCAATATTGCCAAGCGCGGGCGTGAACATGCCCGCAGCCTGATTGCGCAGGGCAAGACGGTCAAGATTATCTGTGTCGGCAAAAAAGGCTTCGACGCTATCAAGCGCGACCTTGGCCAATATGTGATCGAAACCGTCGAGCTGCGCGGCGTCAAGAACGTCCAGTTCGCCAATGCGGATGAAGTCGGGCGCAAGGTCTTGGCCATGTATGAAGCCGGCGAGTTCGACGTCTGTACGTTGTTCTATTCGCACTTCAAATCGGTGATCGCCCAGGAGCCGACTGCGCAGCAGTTGATCCCGGTTGTGCTGCCGGAAGTCGACGAGAACACCGAGGACGATACGGTTTACGAATACGAGCCGGGCGAAGCAGAGATCCTTGCCGATCTTCTGCCGCGCAACATCTCCGTTCAGATCTTCCGGGCGCTGCTTGAAAATGCGGCCTCCGAGCAGGGCGCGCGCATGTCCGCAATGGACAACGCGACGCGCAACGCAGGCGACATGATCGACAAGTTGACGATCAGCTACAACCGCCAGCGTCAGGCTCAGATTACGACGGAACTGATTGAAATTATCTCGGGCGCGGAAGCGCTCTGACGGGATCGAGACGAGGATTAGGGATATGGCTGACAAAGTAGTCGGACGGGTCACCCAGGTCATCGGCGCCGTTGTCGACGTCAAGTTCGATGACCACCTGCCGTTGATCCTGAACGCTCTTGAAGCAGAAAACCAGGGCAACCGCCTGGTTCTCGAGGTGGCTCAGCATCTCGGCGAAAACACTGTTCGCACCATCGCGATGGATTCCACCGAAGGTCTGGTGCGTGGTCAGGAAGTCGTCGACACCGGGTCCGCCATCATGGTGCCGGTTGGTGAAGGCACCTTGGGCCGCATCATGAACGTGATTGGTGAACCTGTTGACGAAGCAGGCGAGATCAAGCACGAAGCCAAGCGTGGCATTCACCAGGAAGCGCCGGAGTTCATCGAGCAGTCCACCGATGCTGAAATCCTTGTGACGGGCATCAAGGTCGTTGACCTTCTGGCGCCTTATGCAAAGGGTGGCAAGATCGGCCTATTCGGCGGCGCAGGCGTCGGCAAGACCGTTCTGATCATGGAGCTGATCAACAACGTCGCGAAAGCGCACGGCGGTTACTCCGTGTTTGCCGGTGTTGGCGAGCGGACCCGTGAAGGCAACGACCTTTACTGGGAAATGATCGAATCCGGCGTGAACAAGGAAGGCGGCGGCGAAGGCTCCAAGTCAGCCCTTGTCTACGGCCAGATGAACGAGCCTCCCGGGGCACGTGCACGTGTTGCATTGACCGGTCTGACGGTTGCAGAACACTTCCGCGATCAGGGTCAGGACGTGCTGTTCTTTGTGGACAACATCTTCCGCTTCACCCAGGCCGGTTCCGAGGTCTCCGCGCTTCTTGGCCGTATTCCTTCGGCCGTGGGATATCAGCCGACGCTGGCAACCGACATGGGTGCCATGCAGGAGCGCATCACTACAACGACCAAGGGTTCGATCACGTCCGTTCAGGCCGTTTACGTCCCGGCCGATGACTTGACCGACCCGGCGCCGGCTTCGACCTTCGCCCACTTGGACGCCACGACCGTTTTGAACCGCTCCATCGCGGAAAAGGGTATTTACCCGGCTGTGGATCCGCTGGACTCCACGTCCCGCATGCTGGATGCGCGCATCATCGGTGAAGAGCACTACGAAACGGCCCGTGCCGTTCAGGGGACGCTGCAGCGCTACAAGGCGCTTCAGGACATCATCGCCATCCTCGGCATGGATGAGCTGTCCGAAGAAGACAAGCTCACCGTTGCCCGTGCGCGTAAGATCGAACGCTTCCTGTCGCAGCCGTTCTTCGTGGCTGAGGTCTTCACCGGGTCTCCGGGCAAGCTGGTTTCCCTGGAAGACACCATCAAGGGCTTCAAGGGTCTGGTGGACGGTGAATACGACCATCTGCCGGAAGCTGCGTTCTACATGGTTGGTTCCATCGACGAAGCAATCGCGAAGGCTCAGAAGCTGGCTGCTGAAGCTGCCTGATAAGCTTGTCTTGCCGGATGCCGCTGTGTGCGGTGTCCGGCTGGCTTTTTCTGGTGGCTGATTGTGGCCATCACAACAACAGGACTGACAAGGAAGACGCCAAATGGCTGAACTTTTCCAGTTTGAGTTGGTCTCTCCGGAGCGCCAGCTCCTCTCCGAACAGGTTCTGGAAGTCATCGTTCCCGGCACCGAGGGCGAATTTGGCGTCATGAAGAACCATGCGGCCTTCATGTCGACGATCAAGCCGGGCATTCTCAAGGTGCGCAAGAACGGCGATGGACTTGACGAGTATTTCGTTCGCGGCGGTTTTGCCGATGTGACGGAAGCGGGTCTGACGGTTCTTGCCGAACAGGCGACACCTGTCACCGAGATCAATGCCGACATTCTCAATCAGCACATCAAGGATGCTGAAGAAGATGTGGCGGATGCGCGTGACGATGAAACCAGGCAGCGGGCGGAAGAGCATCTGACCCAACTTCGCGAAGTGGCCGAAGCTTTGAAATCCGCCTGATCTTCAGGGCTTTCCCGAACAGAATTCTTGAACGCGGCCACTGGCCGCGTTTTTTGTTGGTGCAGCGTAAAGCCCTGCTGTGGCCCGCAACCAATTTGGTCTGCTGTCTTGCCGGTATCGGCGATTTTTGTGTGTTCAGGATCGGTGGGGCAGATCGGTAGTTCGGCCGATCGTACACAGACGCCAAACCGGATTGGATGGCTAAAAAATAAAACCCGGCCAAAGGCCGGGTTCTCAAGTATGTGCTTGTACCCCTCGGGGCCCGCACAATTCTGCTTTTATTTTCAAGCAGCTTGAAACTTATGCTGCCCGCTTGAAGGACAGGCTCATGCCGCCGCCCGAGCGGTTGCGGCGGCGCTCTTCCGGCGGGATGTAAACAATTGCAGCATGGTCTGTGCAATAGGATACGCCCGGTTCAACGCGGTTGGCGCAAGGGAATGTGTAGTTGCCGGACTCGCCTTCAGCCCATTTGCAACGGCCCGGACGCGGGAGGCTCAGATCGCTCATTTTTCCTACCTTTTTAAACTCGCCTACGGCGAAAGCGCTCGACCATCCTCGGGAGGAGAGGATCCGAACAGCCTTGGTTAAAACGGATTTTGCTCGCGCCCAGGTCAACAGACCCCACCCGTCAGGTGCTCATTTGCGAGCGCTCAAGGTAAATAGTAGCCCCGTCATAAAATTGCAATAGAATAGCTAACATGGGAGAATTGCGTATAACGCATAGCAAAGCAGATCTATCCCGGCCACTGCTGTAAGCAGAAGCGACCGGGTTAATCACACGGGAAGCTTTCCTCCCGCTGCCTGAAGGGCTTCCGGGGTATCGAGATCTTGCCGGGCCGGATCTCCGATCTCGATCTGTTCCAGAACGTCCGGGTTCGCACCTATCAGGTGACGGGCCCCGATGTCGCCCACCAGATTTGACAGGTCACCAAAAAATGTTTTGTCCCACAGGACCGGGTTGCCGCGTTTGCCTCCCGCGGCTGCAAGGACGATCTTTGCCGTTGCCGACGAACGGTAGGTGTTGATGATCCTGTCCATCACCTTGGCATCGATTCCCGGCATGTCGCCGAGCAGGATCATGACCGCATCAATTGAGTCATCAAGTTCTGCTATCCCTTTGCGGATGGAACTTGCCATGCCTTCTTCAAAGTCCGGGTTGAAGACGGGGGCAATGCCCAAGTCGGCGGTTTCTTGCTCTATTGCCTCGGCCATATGCCCGGTCACGAGGATCCTTTGCGCAAAGCCCGTTTCGCCTACCGCTTCAGCGACCCGCCGGATCAGGGACTTGCCGTCGAGCGTTGCAAGAAGCTTGTTCGGGCCTCCCATGCGCCGGGATTTGCCTGCCGCCAAAATGACGGCTGCGATCTTCGGGCTTTGCCGGGCCGGTTTGGGCGCGCGCGGTTGCGGCCGCGAAGTGATCTCCATCAATAGCCCTCCGATCCCCATCCCGGTGATGTCTTCCGGTGCTATGGTCAGGCCGGCAAGCAAACGGTCCAGCACCCAGTCAAATCCGTTTTCTTTCGGGCTGCGGGCGCAGCCGGGCGCTCCGATCACCGGTTTGCCATCGACGGACCCCAGCAGCAACAGGTTCCCCGGGTCAACCGGCATTCCGAAGTGAAGCAAGGTTCCGCCCGCCTTCTCGATCGCGGAGGGCAAGATGTCATCGCGGTCAACCACGGCGGATGCGCCGAACAGGGCCAGAAGTTCGGCGCCGAGAGAGAGCTGTTGCCGAATCGCATCTGCGACCGCGGTGACCTCGTGGGCAGTGCGATTTTCGGAGATGATCGTGCTTCCGCTCGGCCGGAGACGGTCCTCCAGCACGCGGCGGGTCTTGTCCATGGTGGCAATCTTCAGATGTTCCAGCCTGGTTGCGACCAATCCGACACGGTGGGCTTTGAATGGATGGAGGGTCAAGGACCGGTGCACGGCTTTTTCCGCGGCTTTCAGGTCTTCCTCGTGAACAGCAAAGGGAATGATCTTGGCCGTTGCCACCATCCGCCCTTTTTCTACGCTCGAATAGTCTGGAAGGGTCGCGATTGTCAGAGACGGATCAATGCGATTGGCGGAGTTGATCGCCTCGGCGTCCGCGGTGAAAACCCCGGCATGCGCGGCAAAGAGATTGACACGCCCGGTAAAGGCAGGATCCGGTCTCAACCCGGTGTTCGCGGCAGCTGCTGCCAGGCGTGTGGCGGCCTGGTCTTCCAGAACATCGCCGATTTCCAGTCTTGCGACGCTGACAGTCTCGAGACCGCAGCCTTCAAGAGCGGCTATATCGTCACTGGAGAGAATCCGGCCCTTCTTGAAGGTCTCGCCATTCAATCGGGTGGAATGCGCCAGAACACATCCTTCGGCTTCAACGACCGGGATGGGGCCGAATCTCATTGATGACTACTCCGAACCTTTGCGCAGGGCCTTGATGATGGCTCCAAGGACGGCGACGGCGATTTCCGCCGGGCTGGCCGCTCCGATGTCGAGGCCGATCGGCGCGTCGAGGCGGGCAAGTGCCGTCTCGCCGACACCTGCCCGGGCCAGCCTTTCGAGGCGTTTGCCATGTGTTTTCCGGCTTCCGAGAGCACCAACGTAGAAACACCCGGCTTCGAGCGCGCGTTGCAGCGGCAGATCGTCAATCTTCGGATCATGTGTCACCGCTGCAAGCGCCGTATAGGCATCCAGCTGAACCCTGTTCAAGGCGTCTTGCGGCCACTCGGCAAGAAGCGTGTCTGCAGGGAACCGGTCTTCGGTCGCAAAGGCGGTGCGGGGATCGATCACCGTGATGTCGAATCCCGCCAGCTGCGCCATGGGTACCAGAGCTTGCGAGATATGGACAGCACCGATCACGACGACGCGGGGGGGAGGGACATTGACCGTGAGGAAAACAGGGCCGCCATCGGTTTCAACCATCCCGGATTTGCCCGAGCGGAAACGTTGTTCCAGCTCCCCGCCCAACGGGTCGCTGGCGATGGCATCGCCCTGTCCCACAAGACGTTGCCGGCCGCTCTCCATTTCGGTGATCAGGATCGCAGCGCGCCGGGCAGCTCGCTCTGCGTTGAGTTTCGAAAGCAGGTGAAGGTCCACGGTTCAGGCCTTGTCTGTTGCGAGTTTCAATCCGAGGCCCACCAGAAGGCTTCCGCCAAGCCACCGGGTGATATCCTGCCACCTTGAGCTGCCACCGATGCGTTTTTTCACGGCTGATGCAAACAGAACCGTAAAAATATCGGCAGATGTGAAAGCGAAGTTCACGATGGTGCCGAGGATCAGGAATTGTGCCCAGATGGGCAAGGTGGCCTCTGCTGAGACGAATTGCGGCAGGAAGGCAATAAAGAACACGGCGACTTTGGGATTGAGCACTTCGACCAGAACACTGTCGATAAAGGCGCGTCTGCCGGACTTTGCGGGCATCGAAACATCAGGTGTGCCGCCTGCCATGCGCGTTCGGATCATCTGGATGCCGAGGAAGACCAGATACGCACCGCCCGCCAGTTTCAGAGCAAGATAAAGCGCCGGGACGGTCGAGAAAATGGCCGAAAGCCCGAAAGTGGCTGCAAGCACATGGGCATAACAACCAACATGGATGCCGAACGCCGCCGCAAACCCGGCCGCGCGGCCCCGCGCAAGTGTTTGTGCAGCCGTGTAAAGCAGGGCCGGACCGGGCATATAGGCAAACAAGGCTGTCGCAGCCGTAAAGGCAATCAGGGTTTCCAACGTGGGCATGGGTAAAAAAGTTCCTCAGTTCGTGACCGGCTCGACATAGACACGGATGCGGCCTCCACAGGACAGGCCGACCCGCCAGGCGGTTTCATCGGCGACGCCAAATTCCAGGGTCGTAGGGTGTCCGCTGGCGATGACGTCGACCGCTTCGGCCACAACAGCGCCCTCGACGCAGCCTCCTGAAACCGAGCCTTCGAAGTTGCCGTCCTGATCAATGACAAGATGAGACCCGACCGGCCGTGGTGCGGAGCCCCAGGTTTCGGTCACCGTTGCCAGTGCAATCGCCCGCCCGGCCTTCGCCCAGCTTTCTGCGGTCGCCAGTATATCAAGATTGGAAGGAAAGGGTTGTTCACTCATGACGCGCTCCCGGTTGGCCCGAGTATAGGCGGTGGAACAACCAATCTTAAAGCGCAAATCTCGTGATGCCCGAACGCAAAAAGGCGCTGCAAGCGCAGCGCCTTTTCAATGGAGGTGTGTTCCGTGGTCCGGCTTATTCCGCTGCGGTCAAAATCCCCAGAGCCGCTTCACGAACGGCGCCATCGACATGGTCTTCGAACTTTTCGAAATTGTCGATGAACATCTGGACGAGCTTGTGGGCCTGTACGTCATAGGCTTCCTTGTCGGCCCAGGTTTCCCGGGGCGTCAGGATCCTGGCATCGACGCCGGGCACTTCCAGAGGCACTTCGAACCCGAAATTCGTGTCGGTCCGGAAAGAGGCGTCCTGCAAGGTCCCGTCCAGAGCGCCGTGAAGCAGGGCGCGTGTCGCCTTGATCGGCATGCGTGATCCGGTTCCGTAGGCGCCGCCGGTCCAGCCGGTGTTCACGAGCCAGCAGTCGACATCATACTCGGCAATCAGGTCGCGCAGGAGATTGCCGTATTCCGATGGGTGCCGTGGAATGAATGGGGCACCGAAACAGGTCGAGAAGGTCGCCTGCGGTTCGGTGACGCCCTTTTCCGTGCCGGCGACCTTTGCGGTGTAGCCCGAGAGGAAATGATACATCGCCTGGGCCGGGGTCAGTCTGGCGATCGGAGGCATGACGCCAAACGCATCGGCTGTCAGCATGATGATTGTTTTGGGGACCGGTGCGCGGCCGGTGCTGCTGGCATTGGAGATGAAGTGGATCGGATAGGCGGCGCGGGTGTTTTCCGTCTTGGAGCCGTCGTTGAAGTCCGGAACCCGGTTGTCGTCGAGCACAACATTTTCAAGAACAGTGCCGAAACGTTGGGTGGTCGAGTAGATTTCCGGCTCGGCCTCGGCTGACAGCTTGATGGTTTTGGCGTAGCAGCCGCCTTCGAAGTTGAACACGCCGGTCTTGCTCCAGCCGTGTTCGTCGTCTCCGACCAGGGTCCTCTGCGGATCTGCGGAGAGTGTTGTCTTGCCGGTTCCCGAAAGGCCGAAGAACACCGCCGTATCCCCCTCATTGCCGACATTTGCCGAACAATGCATCGACATGACACCCTTTTGCGGCAACAGGTAGTTCAGGAAGGTAAAGACGGATTTCTTCATCTCGCCCGCATAGGACGTTCCGCCAATCAAAACGATCTTGCGGCTGAAATCGCAGGCAATGACCGTCTCGCTGCGGCAGCCGTGTCGAGCCGGGTCGGCCTTGAAGCTCGGAAGGTCGATGATCGTCATTTCAGGCACGAAACCTTCAAGCTCCGCCGCCTGCGGCCGCAGCAACATGTTGCGGATGAACAGATTGTGCCAGGCATATTCGTTGAAGACCCGAACGTTCAGCCGGTGCTCCGGATCTGCGCCGCCATACAGATCCTGGACAAACAGATCCAGTCCCTTTGCGTGGGCCTTGAAGTCGGCAAGCAGGACTTCGAAGTGCTCCTGCGACATTTCAGCGTTGTTGTCCCACCAGACCGTGCCGTCTGTCTGGGCATCACGCACGACAAACTTGTCTTTCGGAGAGCGTCCCGTGTGCACGCCGGTATCGGCAACCAAGGCACCACCGGCGGCAACCCGGCTTTCGCCGCGCGAGATCGAATATTCGTAAAGGGCAGGTTCACTCTGGTTCCAGTAAACGGCGTTCAACCCGCTCAGGCCGAAGGTTTCAACGCCGTTGGAGGGATTCCTGACACCGACTTCTAGCATGATCTCGCATGTCCTTATGCATTGATAATCTATCCCCGCCGAGAAAAAATATGGATTTGCAATGGCCGGTGGGGAGGCTTGCGAACCTATGGGAAGTCGTCATGGTCAACAAGGCTGCGAAAGGATAGGTTGGGCTGTTAAATCGATTTAATGATAGTCTTTTGCCATCTTTTATTTTTGCGCATGATGAAGATAAATATTTTGGTTTCGCAAAGTTTCGTTTTTTGAGTTCTTTCGAAAGAAAGGAAAAAAACGAAATCCGTAAATGGGGGTGCGAAAATGCCCGGTGCGGTTTTCATCCGCATCACGACGTGTCTCTCAGAGGCCGGAAGCCGGTTAGGTTGCGTGGCCGGTGAAGCCTGTCATTTGCGATATTACGTAAAGAAAGACTTAGTGCGACGCCGCAATTGTTTTGCTGGCATATTGGTTTAATTTGCGATGCTACATGCTATATACGCAGAGTCCGCCTTAATTTCTGCGCATTTGGAGTGCCAAAGGCCGAGCAGCGCGTCATGAAAGTTCCAAGACTTGCGCCGCTATGTTCAAGATGAAACGGAACTGACTTCGTTCGACTTAAAAAATGGAAATGACACAGCATGCCGACAATCGCGCTGGTAGATGATGACCGCAACATCCTGACGTCTGTCTCGATCGCTCTCGAATCCGAAGGCTATCGCGTCCAGACCTATACGGACGGTACTTCGGCGCTTGACGGACTGGAGACCGATCCGCCCCAACTCGCAATTTTTGATATCAAAATGCCGCGTATGGACGGTATGGAACTATTGCGCCGGCTGCGCCAGTCTTCCGACTTGCCCGTGATCTTTCTGACATCCAAGGATGACGAGATCGACGAACTGTTTGGTCTCAAGATGGGGGCCGACGATTTTATCCGGAAGCCATTCTCTCAGCGTCTTCTGGTGGAGAGAGTGCGCGCCGTCCTGCGGCGGGTCGCACCGCGAGATGCGACGGCACCGCGTGAGGACGGCGACAAGTTGCTGGAACGCGGGCAGCTTGTGATGGACCAGGAACGTCATACCTGCACCTGGAACAACAGGCCGGTGACCTTGACGGTGACCGAGTTTCTGATCTTGTCTGCCCTTGCGCAACGTCCTGGTGTCGTCAAGAGCCGGAACGCCCTGATGGACGCCGCCTATGACGATCAGGTTTATGTCGATGACCGGACGATCGACAGCCACATCAAGCGCCTTCGGAAAAAGTTCAAGGTGGTTGACGACGACTTTGACATGATTGAAACGCTATATGGTGTTGGTTATCGGTTCAAAGAGGTCTGAAACCCCCGTTCATGACGGCTGATACGGACAAACCCGGCGGAGTTCAGTCCCGGAAGGCTTTTGGGGCCCCGGACAAAGGGCAATTGCGCCGTCTGCGAAGCAAACGGATGCGCCGCCGGTTGTTCGGTCATCTTGGGCAGATTTTCGGAACCTATGTCCTGTCGTCGCTCACGCGGCGGATTTTGCTGATCAACCTGATCGGTCTGATCGCGCTGGTGATCGGGATTCTCTATCTGAACCAGTTTAGGGCGGGGCTTATTGATGCCCGGGTACAAAGCCTGCTGACCCAAGGCGAGATTATTGCGGGGGCGATTGCCGCCTCGGCAACGGTCGACACGGGAGCCATCACCGTCGATCCGGAACGATTGCTCGAACTTCAGGCGGGCGAGAGTCTCACGCCGAGTGTCGACGATCTGGACAGTCTCGACTTTCCAATCAATCCGGAGCGTGTTGGTCCGGTGCTCAGGCGCCTGATTTCACCAACGAAAACCCGTGCCCGGATCTATGATCCCGAAGGAACCCTGATCCTCGATTCCCGGCATCTTTATTCCGGTCCGCAGATTTTGAAGTTCGACTTGCCGCCGCCAACAGCGGACGAACCAGGATTGGTCGATACCGTCTGGCAACGCTTGAAGTTGTGGTTTCGTCAGGGGGACTTGCCGGTTTATCAGGAGGCGGGCGGTGGAGACGGGCGGGTTTATCCCGAAGTGGAGGCCGCTCTTTCGGGTGCCCCTGCGACGTTCACCCGCGTGACCCCGCGCGGCGAGCTGATTGTCTCCGTAGCTGTGCCGATCCAGCGGTTCCGGGCTGTCCTCGGTTCCTTGTTGCTGTCGACACAAGGTGGCGACATTGATGCGATCGTCCGTGCCGAACGGATCGCGATCATGCGGGTCTTTTTGGTCGCGGCGACAGTGACCATACTTCTGTCGATATTGCTTGCAGGCACCATCGCAGGGCCGATCCGCCGCCTGGCTGCGGCTGCAGAACGTGTGCGCAAGGGGTCCAACACCCGCGAGGAAATCCCGGAATTTTCTGATCGGCAGGACGAGATCGGTCACTTGGCGCGGGCCTTCCGCGACATGACCAACGCGCTTTACAACAAGATCGACGCAATCGAACAATTTGCCGCCGATGTGGCGCATGAATTGAAAAATCCGCTGACATCCTTGCGCAGCGCCGTTGAGACCCTGCCTTTGGCCAAAACGGATAGTTCGCGGGATCGTTTGCTCGATATTATCCAGCATGATGTCCGGCGGCTCGACCGGTTGATTACCGATATTTCGGATGCATCGCGTCTGGACGCCGAGCTTGCACGTGCGCAGGCTGAGCCGGTCGACCTCGCGGTTCTTTTGCGCGCGATTGCCGATGCCGCGAACCAGCGTGGCGGAGAGGATCTGGCCGACGTTCTGCTGACGGTCTCGAATGCGCCCGGTGCCAAACCATATGAGGTTCTCGGACACGATATCCGCCTTGGTCAGGTGATCAGCAACCTGATCGACAATGCAAGGTCCTTTTCGCCTGAAGATGGCGCGGTTCGCATCGGTTTGAGCCGGCAGGGCAAAATGGCGCAGATCACCGTCGATGATGACGGCCGCGGCATTCGCGCCGAGAATCCTGACCGTATCTTTGAGCGGTTTTATACCGACCGGCCGGAAGGCGAAGGGTTTGGGAACAATTCCGGTCTTGGGTTGTCGATCTCCCGGCAGATCATTGAGGCCCACAAGGGGCATATCAGTGCAAAGAACCGCCTCGAGGTGGATCGTACGACCGGGGAGGAGCGGATTGCCGGGGCCCGGTTTGTCATCACTTTGCCGGCAGGCGCCGACAGATGACCCGGCAGACGCAACACGCCAATTGTGTTGTCATTGGCACCCTTGGTGTTCTGATCCTCGGACCGTCCGGGGCAGGAAAATCGGCGCTGAGTGAACACATGATTGGCTTGGCCGGATCAAAAGGCCATTTTGCAGCCCTTGTCGCCGATGACCGGGTCGAGTTGACTGCCCGGTCAGGCAGTCTGATTGCGCGTGTTCCGGATCAACTTGCCGGATTGTTGGAATTACGGGGCTTCGGAATTGTTGAAACAGCTTTCGAACCGGCATCGATGGTGCATATTGTTATGAAGCTCGCGGCGATTGACCGGATTGAACGCCTGCCGGAAGACTGCATAGGTGCGATTGAGCTTGAAGGGACAAACCTGCCTCTTGTCACAGTGGCACAAGGCCGTCCGGACGATGCCGTATGCCGGTTGAGGTGGGCGTTGAAACGTCTTTTCCCCAATGTGCCAGTTTACATTTGATCATTTCCGCCCGATTTTGCTTGCAAGTCGTCCAAGTGTTGTCGACATTGCATCAAGCCGCAACGCAGGCTGAATTGTAGATTATGACAAGCTGGGGATGGGCTGCAGGACGGATGATCGGACTAGTACTTGTCACGCATGGCCGCCTCGCGGAGGAGTTCAAGGCAGCGCTGGAGCATGTCGTTGGGCCACAGGAACAGGTGGAAACGATCTCGATCGGTCCCGACGACGATATGGAGCAGCGCAGGCAGGATATCCTGTCGGCTGTCGAGGCCGTGAATAAGGGTAAGGGTGTCGTGCTGCTGACAGACATGTTTGGCGGAACGCCGTCGAACCTTGCCATATCCGTCATGGACGGCAAGCAGGTTGAAGTGGTCGCCGGGGTCAATTTGCCGATGCTGATCAAGCTGGCAAGTGTCCGGACGGATCGTGATATTTCCGAAGCGGTTGACGAAGCGCGCCAAGCCGGACAGAAATACATCTCGGTCGCAAGCCAGGTCTTGTCGGGACAAAGCTAAACACACGTATGGACGTACATTCGTTTCAAAAAGAACTGACCATTGTCAACCAGCGCGGTTTGCATGCACGTGCATCCGCCAAACTGGTCAAGCTGGTCGAGACATTTGACGCCGAAGTAACGGTTTCCAAGGACGGTCAGACAGTCGGCGGAACATCGATCATGGGGTTGATGATGCTGGCGGCGAGCCCGGGATGCTGCATTTTCGTTTCCGCTTCCGGCCCTCAGGCTGGTGAAGTTCTCATTGCGATCACGGAGCTGGTCGAAGATGGTTTCGGTGAGCGGGACTAAAGCCGCACCACGATCGGTTCACCTGATCGAATTGACCCATTTTCAGTTCATAGTTGATTTTTGAACCTAATATGGTTCATTATGTTCCTATGGTCCGGTTTGATGCATGATTTGAGGTGCTTTGGCCTTGATCGAGCAAGAATGCCGATATGCTGTTGTAATGGGCGATATTGTTGGCAGCAGCGCCAGCGCTGATACACCTGCGCGCGCCACAGAACTGAACTCCCGATTCAATGAGGCCATAGACCAGGCCAATCGCGCCAATGATGGAACCATTTCTTCGCCTCTTACCATTACCCTTGGCGACGAGTTTCAAGGGCTCTGCCGGAGCCTGCACTCCGGTTTTGAGGTCATTCATCATTTGCGGCTCGAGCTGCTGAAGTCCGGCATTGCCTGCCGGTTCGCGCTCGGTCTGGTGACGCTTCATACACCGCTGAACCGGGACCGGGCCTGGAATATGCTGGGCGAAGGTTTGGCCGAAACCAGAGACCGGTTGAACGCCAAGAAAGATCCGTCTGCCTACCGGTTTGTCCTTGGCCGGCAAAAGCCTGTGTCCGATTTGCTGGATGCGGTGGGGGAGGGGCTAACGGATATGGAAACCGGCTGGAGCACGAGCCAGTTCGGGTATGTGCTTGCTCTGCGCGACTTGGGCGGAGATGTCGGAGCGGTCGCGAAAACGAGAGGTGTCGGCGTACGGTCGGTTTACAAGGGGCTGCACTCCGCCAATTGGGATCTATACCAGCGCCAGGTTTCGGCGGTTTCCGGGTTTCTCGCAGAACAGGACCGGTTGGCAGGCTTGAGGGATTGTGACACGTGAGTATTCTCTCTTATTGGCCTGTGCTCGGGTATTTCGCGGCCCTTTTGGCACTGTTTCCTGCCGGAACACTGGTTGCCCGTGCCGTGATCCGGCTAAGCGGGGCGCCCCGGACTGGCGAACCGGCTCCCGAGGTCCGGAGTGAAATGAATGCCGGACGGCTGATTGGCCATCTGGAGCGTGGTCTGATCATGGTCGGGCTCGTTCTGGACCGCTGGGAAGTGATTTTGGCCGTCATCGCCTTGAAAACCGTGGCGCGCCACAAGGAACTCGACCACAGGGACTTTGCAGAATATTTTCTGATCGGGTCACTTGCCAGCATTGTATGGGCGGCTGTCGTTGCGATTGCGATTGTCTGGTTCGACGGGGCATATGGATATGACCTGCTTCCCAAGGACTTGATAACGACAAAGATCTGAGAATTTGCGATATAAAGAATTCTTTATATCTTTATTGAAGTCGGGAAATCGCTGCGCTATAACCGCGAATATTGTGGCGGCGGCTGTTTGCTGATCCCGGCTCAGCGCCTCCCGCCTTCTCCCAAAACGGCTGCCGAGAGCCGGAAAATTCAGGACATTTTCATGACCGACTACATCGTCAAGGATATTGCGTTGGCGGACTGGGGCCGCACCGAAATCGAAATCGCAGAGCATGAAATGCCGGGTCTGATGGCCTGCCGCGAGGAGTTCGGGGACTCAAAGCCGCTGAAAGGCGCCCGCATTGCCGGTTCGCTGCACATGACGATCCAGACCGCGGTTCTGATCGAAACCCTGGTGGCACTGGGTGCCGAGGTGCGTTGGGCGTCTTGCAACATTTTCTCCACGCAGGACCAGGCTGCCGCTGCAATCGCCGCCGCTGGCATTCCCGTTTTCGCAATCAAGGGCGAAACCCTTGAAGAATACTGGGACTATGCGGACAAGATCTTTGATTGGGGCAATGGCGAAACCGCCAACATGATCCTCGACGACGGTGGCGATGCGACCTTGATGGTGCTTCTGGGCGCGCGTGCGGAAGAGGATCCGAGTGTTCTGGACAATCCGTCCAACGAGGAAGAAGAGGCGCTGTTCGCGGCGATCAAGCGCCGGCTGGAAAAGAACCCGGGCTGGTTCTCCAAGGTGAAGGCAAATCTGAAGGGTGTTTCGGAAGAAACCACCACGGGTGTTCTGCGTCTTTACGACATGCAGAAGAAGGGCGAGCTGCCGTTCCCGGCGATCAACGTCAATGACAGCGTCACCAAGTCCAAGTTCGACAACCGTTATGGCTGCCGTGAGTCATTGGTTGACGGCATTCGCCGCGGCACGGACGTGATGATGTCGGGCAAGGTTGCAGTTGTCTGCGGCTATGGCGATGTCGGCAAGGGGTCTGCCCAGTCGCTTGCAGGTGCCGGGGCACGGGTGATCGTGACCGAAATCGATCCGATCTGCGCGTTGCAGGCCTCCATGGACGGTTACGAAGTCAAGACCCTCGACCAGGCTCTGCCGGAAGGCGATATTTATGTAACCGCGACCGGCAACAAGGATATCATCACCCTTGACCACATGCGCGGCATGAAGGACATGGCGATTGTCTGCAACATTGGTCATTTCGACAATGAAATTCAGGTTGCGTCACTCAAGAACTTCAAGTGGCGTCCGGTCAAGGATCAGGTCGACATGATCGAGTTTCCGGACGGAAAGCGGATGATCCTTCTGTCGCAGGGCCGTCTTGTGAATCTCGGAAATGCAACCGGACACCCGAGTTTCGTGATGTCTGCAAGCTTCACCAACCAGGTGCTTGCGCAGATCGAGCTGTTTACCAAGGGCGACAAGTACAAGAACGAGGTCTACGTCCTGCCGAAGCATCTCGACGAGAAGGTCGCACGCCTGCATCTGGAAAAACTCGGCGTCACGCTGACCGAGCTGTCGGACGAGCAGTCCCAATATCTGGGGATTAGCAAGACCGGACCGTTCAAGGCTGAGCACTACAAGTACTGATCTGAGGTTGGAATAAACACAATATGTAGGGCCGCCGGTTTGGCGGCCCTTTTTGTTTGGCGGCCAGTCAGATCAAATTTTGCTCGATCCGTTAACTTTTCGCTAAGAGACTCTTCAGCGCGAATCCAAAAAAAGTTATGTTTTTATCGAATCAGGAAACAAGAGGCACATGTGTTTTCTGATTCGGCTTCTGCTTCGGCGGTCGGGGCGGTCCGGGTTCTTCGGGCAAGGCGGCGTAAGGGGAACATCAGATGCCGAAAGGCAAATCGGGCGGCGCGCGGTTGCGTGTGGCGTGGCACGGCAGGATTCCAGCAAAAATCAGAATGGCCGGGGCGGCTGTCCTTGCCGTTTTCGCACCGTGGACCCCGGCGCTGGCCGACGGGTTCTGGAATCTGCCGACCCGCGACATCAGTCCCGACGAGATCATGCTTCTCGGAACTGCCGCAGGTCTCTCGCTTTTTGCTGTCACCGCTGCCGCAGCCCTCGTGCGTTACCGGCGGAAAGCTGTCCGGTTGACACGGCAACTGGAAACTGAAAACCGGGAGTTGAAGTTTCAGGTCGACCGGCTCGAGACCATGCTCAACACGGATGAGCAGAGGGTCATCACATGGACCGGCAACGGGGCTGTGCCGCAGGTTTGGGGCATTTTGTCAGAGAGATCCGGCGTTCCGAAAAACGCAGTTTCCCTTCTGGCCTTCGGCAATTGGCTCAACCCGAAAAGCGCGGCGGATCTGGAAAGTCATCTGGATGTTCTGTTCAGCCGTGGCGAAGCATTTACCTTGACGCTGAAAACACTGACCGGAACGTTTGTGGAAGCCATAGGCCGCACGACCGGTGGCGCCGTGGTCTTGCGCTTGCGCGACTTGAGCGGTGAGCGTCAGATGCAGGCGGAGCTCGCCGCACGCAACGCCAGGATTTCCGGTGAGCTGCACATGCTGCATGCGCTATTGAATGCGGTGCCTGCACCGGCTTGGCAGCGCGATGCGGAAGGCAGGCTGATCTGGGCAAACGCGGCCTATGCTGCAGCGGTCGAGGCACCGGACACCGGCAGCGCCATTCGTGATGCGAGAATGTTCCTTGATGCAGATGCCTTGTCGGCCATGGATGCAGGCCGCAAGGAGGACGGCGTTTACACGGATCGCATCCCGATCGTCACATCCGGAGAGCGGCGGGTGTTCGAGGTGACCGATGTGACGGCGAATGTCGGCTCATCCGGCATGGCCGTTGATGTCAGTGAGCTCGACAGCGTTCGGAAAGAACTGAAGCGAACGGAAGAATTCCATGGCCGGACCCTGAACCAGCTGGCGACGGCCGTGGCCATTTTCGGCGCCGATCATCGGCTGCAATTCCACAACGAAGCCTTCCGGCAATTGTGGGACCTCGATCAGGCGTTTCTTGAAGGCCGTCCGGAGGACGGCGCCGTTCTGGATGCCTTGCGGGCGGCGCGCAAGTTGCCGGAACAGGCGGATTATCGCGGCTGGCGCAGCAAGATGCTCGAGAGCTACCAGTCGGTCAGGGCGCGCGAAACCTGGTGGCATCTGCCGGACGGGCGCACCTTGCGGGTGATTGCCAACCCGCACCCGCAAGGTGGCGTCACCTACATTTACGAAAACGTAACTGAACAGCTCAATCTCGAAAGCCGTTTCAACGCATTGACGCGGGTTCAGGGCGAAACCCTCGACAATCTGTCCGAGGCGGTTGCCGTGTTTGGCTCCGATGGCCGCCTCAATCTATGGAACCCGGCTTTTGCCCGGGTGTGGAGCCTCGGTGAGGACCAGCTCACCGACATGCCCCATGTGAAGAAAATCGTCGAGGCCTGCATGCTGCGGCCGGACGAAAGGAACGCATGGGACAGGCTTGCCGAACGTGTTACCGGATTGCCGGTCAATCGCATTCAGGCGGGGGACCGGATGGAGCGCCATGACGGAACCGTTCTGGATTACTCGGTGGTTCCGCTGCCGGATGGCGGAACGCTCGTGACCTTTGTCGATGTGAGCGACAGCGTGAATGTCGAGCGTGCGCTCCTGGAAAAGAACGAGGCGCTGGAACAGGCCGATGAACTCAAGAACGCCTTCATTCAGCACGTCTCCTACGAGTTGCGTTCCCCGCTCACCAACATCATCGGCTTTGCGCAGCTGCTTTCCGATCCCAAATTCGGAGATCTCTCTGCCCGGCAGGATGAATATGCCAATTACATTTTGTCGTCGTCGGCAGCACTGCTTGCGATCATCAACGACATTCTCGACCTCGCCACGCTGGATGCAGGAATCATGGAGCTGGATCTTGGCGAAGTGGATGTCGCAGCAACCGTGGATGCCGCCATTGAAGGGCTGCAGGACCGGTTGAAGGAAGCCCGGATCAATCTGCGCACTCATGTTCAGGGGGACATCGGTGTCATGGTTGCCGATGAAAAGCGTCTGCGTCAGGTGCTTTTCAATCTGATCTCGAACGCGGTCCGCTACTCGGAAGAAGAAGGGGTCATCGATGTTACCTGCAGCCGCGACAAGGGGGATGTCCTGTTTGTCGTCAAGGATCGTGGCTGCGGGATCCCGGCAGAGGTCCTGAATCAGGTGTTCAACCGCTTTGTGGGGCACGATTCCGGCGCCAAACGTCAGGGAGCAGGTCTTGGACTGTCAATCGTCAAGAGCTTTGTTGAATTGCATGGCGGAACTGTTGACATTGCGTCCGAGGAAGGCAAAGGCACGACAGTGACCTGTTCCTTCCCCGAAAAGCCGCAGGCAACCGGACGGGTTGCTGCGGAGTAAGCCGGAGCGATGCATTTGTCCGAACTGACCCTTCAGGGCCTTGAAGGCGTGTTTGCCGTAAAAACACTTTTGAACGAAGCTGAAACGGTCCAACTGGCCGAAGATATCGGCATGATCCTGAAACCGGGCGATCTAGTGGCCTTGTCGGGGGACCTTGGAGCCGGCAAGTCGACGTTTGCGCGGGCGTTGATCAAGAATCTGGCCGGTGACGAAGATCTTGAAGTGCCGAGCCCGACCTTCACATTGGTTCAAAACTACGACCTCCCGCATTTGCCGGTCGCTCATTTCGATCTCTACCGTCTGGAAGAACCGGAGGAGCTTGACGAGCTCGGACTGAACGAGCTGCTCGAGACCGGGGCGGCTCTGGTGGAATGGCCCGAGCAGGCCGGTCATCTTTTTCCTCAAGAAGCACTCTGGATTCAACTGACCGAAGTTGGCGAAGGCCGCGAGGCGCGTTTTGCGTCGGCCGACCCTGCCTGGTCCGGGCGGATCGCGCGTACGCTCGAGATCAGGTCGTTTTTGAACCGGTCGGCAAGCGCCGGGTCATCACGCACCTATCTGGCAGGAGATGCCTCGACCCGGCGGTACGAGCGCATCAAGTCGGATGAACAAAACCTGATCCTGATGGACTGGCCCGAACCGGAAGGGACAGCCGGGTCCGGGGCCGCCCTCGCCTATAACCGGAAAGTATACCGGGCGTCGGATGTAACCTCGGTGATTGCGGTAACGTCTTGCTTGCAGAACCTCGGCATGCCGGTGCCCGCAACGATTGCCGCTGATCGCGGTCATGGATTTGTCCTTCAGGAGGACTTCGGCGACGAACGGATCGCCATTGGTGGCGAACCGGTTGCCGAACGTTATGAAGCGGCGGCCATTCTGTTGGCCGAACTGCATGCCCAGGGGGCGGCGGAAAGGCAAATCTTGCTGCCGGAAGGCGGGGTGTATGATCTGCCGGTTTATTCGCGCGATGCATTGCTTCAGGAAGCCCGGCTGTTTCTCGACTGGTATGTGCCGGAAACAATGGCGCATGAGCCGTCCCAGGATGAACACCAGCAATTCATGACACTGATGAACTCCGCTCTCAATGTGGCGAACAAGAGTGAACAGGGGCTGGTGCTGCGCGACTATCATTCGCCCAATATCCTGTGGCGGGAAGACAACCAGGGGGCGCTGCGCCTCGGTTTGATCGACTATCAGGATGCGATGATCGGACCGCTCGCCTATGACCTCGGGTCGCTGCTTTATGATGCGCGGGCAACAGTTGATCGCGCACTGGAAAAACAGCTTGAGGAAACGTATCTCGAGACAAGAATGGCACACCAGCCCGGCTTTGATGTGATAGGGTTTCGGGATGCATTGGCGGTCATGGCGGCGCAGCGGATCTTCAAGATCCTTGGTCTGTTTTACCGGCTGGCACGAAGAGACGGAAAGCTGGCCTATCTTGCACATGTGCCGCGCATGCAGGCCTATTTGGACAGGGTGCTTGATGCGCCTGTCCTCCGGGACATCAAGGATTGGATCTGCGCGTTGCGCCGGTGAGACACCGGGCGCGTCCGCGCAGAAGGTTGGACAACGAACATGACGACAGAACGGTTTCGCCCGGAAAATGCAATGATCTTGGCGGCTGGGCGCGGCAAACGAATGCGCCCGATTACGGCAACGACACCGAAGCCGCTGATCGAGGTCAATGGCAAGGCGCTGATCGACCACGGCCTTGACCGTCTGGCCGGGGCGGGCGTGAAGACCTGCGTCGTCAATGTCCACTATCTGGCCGATCTTGTTGAAGTTCATGTGCGCCGGCGCAAGGACATGAACATTCGTGTATCCGATGAGCGCGGCATGCTGCTGGAAACCGGCGGCGGCATCAAGAAGGCACTGCCGATGCTGGGCGGTGAGCCCTTTTTCCAGCTGAATGCCGACACGGCCTACTGGATCGAGGGTGTAAAGCCGAATCTGGAGCACATGATAGATGCCTGGGACGAAGACCGCATGGATGCGCTTCTTCTGGTGGCCGAAACGGTGCATGCGGTTGGGTATGGCGGCCGCGGCGACTTCCAGATGGCGCGGGACGGTACGCTAAGCCGCAGGCCGGAACGTGATGTCACTCCGTTTGCCTACGCAGGTGCCGCGATCTTGCATCCAAGACTTTTTGATGACGCGCCGGATGGCCCGTTTTCGATGAACCTGCTGTTCGACAAGGCGATTGAGGAAGGCCGCTTGTTCGGTGTGCAGATGGAGGGCATCTGGCTGCATATCGGCACGCCCGATGCCATTGCGGCAGCGGAATATGCGGTTCGCGAGAGCGCTGCGTAGGACATGACAGTCAGTGAACACGGTCAAACCGTTTATACCATTCCCGCCTCTGTCCCGTTTCTGCCCCGGCTCGTCGAGACACTGGTCGATGGCACGTTGCTGCCCGGCTTCCGTCCGCTCGACAATCCGCTGCTCCTGTCGGAAGTAACCCTTTATCTGCCGACCCGGCGTGCCGCACGCCTGTTACCGGAGCTGTTTCAGGAAGCCTTCGGTGGCCGTCCGGTGTTGTTGCCCCGCATCCTGCCGGTGGGAGACGCGGACGAGGATCTCGACGCGTTTTACGGGGCAGGCGACGGTGAACCGCTCCCCCCCGCCATGCCGCCGATTGAACGCCATCTGGCAATGACGCGGCTTGTCATGGCCTGGAAGGGCGCACTGCGCCGTGAGGTTTTGCAGCTCGGATCCGAAGAGCCTCTTGGCATCCCGGCCTCGGCGGCAGATGCAGCCTGGCTTGCCGGCGATCTGCTGGTATTGATGGACGAGATCCAGATCGAGGAAGCGGACTGGTCGGACCTGACCGGACTGGTTCCGCAAGAACATGCCCGGTACTGGGAAGTCACGCTGGAGTTCCTGCAAATCGTCCAGTCTGCGTGGCCTGCCTTTCTGGGTGAAGCAGAGCGCATGGATCCCAAGATGCGGCGGTCCGAGCTGATCCGCCGGGGGGCTGCACGTCTGGCCGCCCATCCGCCAAAGGGACCGGTGATCGTGGCCGGTGTCACGGGGTCGGTTCCCGCAACTGCCGAACTTCTGAAAACGGTGGCAGCCCTGCCGCAAGGCGTATTGGTGCTGCCCGGGCTGGACCTTCACATGGACGCAGCCTCCTGGAAGGCGCTTGCCGAAGACCTGCCGGAAACACCGCTTCAAGCGGGAAAGCGCGCGCCCGCGACATCTCTGGCCTCTCATCCGCAGCAATCCTTGCGGCAGCTTCTGCGCCGCCTGTCGATCGACCGGTCGGCTGTGCGTGAGTTGGGGGCCGCCCCGCACCCGGATCATCTGCAGCGGGACATCCTGATTTCCGAAGCCCTGCGTCCGGCCGACACATCCGACGGATGGATGGCGTTTTTGAAGGCGGGCACGATCTCGGCGAGCACTGCACTTGGCAATGTCGGCGTGATCCTCGCGCGCAACGAGGCGGACGAAGCCTTGAGCGTGTCAATTGCCCTTCGCGAAGCGCTGGAACGCGGCGAAACGGCCATGCTGATCTCGCCCGACCGGATGCTGACCCGCCGGGTTGCCTCCGAGCTGGCGCGCTGGAACATTCAGGTCGATGACAGTGCGGGTCGTCCGCTGGACCAGACGCCGCCTGCCATTCTGGCCGTTCTGGCCGCCAAACTGGCGTTGCAGGGCTGTGAGCCGATTGATCTCCTGTCGCTTCTGAAACACCCGCTCTGCCGCCTTGGCCTGAGTGCCAAGGACATCCGGTCGGCTGCACGTGCGCTTGAGCGTGGCGTTTTGCGCGGGCCGCGCCCGAGACCGGGGACCGCGGGACTGTTGCTGGCGATCAACGCATCCCGTGACGAAGCGGCGAGCTCCCGCCATGTTCCGCGCTGGAAAAAGATCCACGACGCTGACTGGGCCATGATCGAGGAGCTGGTTCTACGGCTTCAAAAGGCCCTTGCCCCGCTCGAGACCTTGGCAGACCAATCCGATGCCATTCCGGCTGTGGACCTCGCCAAGGCCCATGTCGCGGTGATCTCGGCAGTCGCCATGGATGAAACGCTGAGCGACGCCGAACTTTATGCGGGTGAAACCGGCGATGCACTGGCAGCGTTTTTTGCCGGGCTTCTGGAGGCGGAGAACACCGGGCTTGACCTGGTGCCGCGCGACTGGCCGTCCGTATTGCCGGCGCTAATGTCCGGAACGGCCGTGCGCAGACGTCTGCCGGGCGATCCGCGTGTCCAAATTCTGGGCCCGATCGAAGCCCGGCTGCAAACCGCCGACTGCGTCATTCTCGGCGGCTTGAACGAGGGCGTCTGGCCACAACGAACCCGCAATGATCCCTGGCTTAACCGGCCGATGAAACGGGATCTTGGGCTGGACCCGCCCGAACGGCGGATCGGGGCGTCGGCTCATGATTTTGTCCAGGGGCTGGGTGCTTCCCGCGTGCTTTTGTCCCGCGCCTTGCGGTCCGATGGCGCGCCGACTGTGGCCTCCCGCTGGCTGCAACGCCTTCAGACGCTGGCTGGCCCAGATGTCGCTGCAGCTATGGAGGCGCGCGGCCGGATCTATACAGCTTATGCGGACCGGCTGGACAAGAATGACGGGCCGGTACGCCCGGCTGCAAGGCCAAACCCTAAACCGCCGCTTGACGCACGGCCTGTCAGCCTGTCGGTCACCGAGATCGAGAAACTGATCCGGGACCCCTATGCGATCTATGCAAGGCATGTTCTTGAGCTGCAGGAGGTGGACCCGATTGGTGGCGCTCCGGGGGCTGCTGACAAGGGCGTGATCATTCATGATGCGCTGGCGCGGTTCCTGAGTGACTGGAACGGACCTCTCAACGGGGACGCAGTCGAGGCCCTGATCGGGATTGGGCGGGAGCTGTTCGCACCGCTTGACGCCTTTCCGGCGGTGCGGGCGCTCTGGTGGCCGCGTTTCGAACGCATTGCCAGCGCTTTTGTCGCCTTTGAAGCCAAGCGTGCGCCGTCTGTGGACAAACGGTTTCTTGAAGTCGGTGGTGGCGTTGAACTGACGCTTCCCGGGCGGTCTTTCCGATTGCGCGGCAGGGCCGACCGGATTGATCTGATGAAGGACGGGACGATTTCGGTGATCGACTACAAGACCGGTCAGGCCCCGTCGATCAAGCAGGTGGAGACCCTGCTCGCCCCGCAAATGCCGCTGGAAGCGGCTCTTGTCCGAAAAGGCGGTTTTTCCAATGTCCCGTCGACAAATCCGGTTTCCGAGCTCTTGTACATTCAGTTGAAAGGCGGGTCCGATCCGCTGGTGGAGTTGCCCCGAACGCCGAAAGAACACGAGATCGGCGAGTTTATCGAGGAGGCCTGGGCCCGTCTCGAAGCCCTGATCGCGCATTATGCCGATCCCGCGACGGGCTATTTGTCCCGGGCACGGGTGTTTCAGGAGCGCCAGTTCGGCGGACCTTATGATCATCTGGCGCGGGTTCAGGAATGGTCCTCGGGCGGGGAGGGCGAAGAATGAGCGGCTTTCAAATCCCAGAAGCGACCCGGCAACGGCAGGATCTGGCGTCCCGTCCGCAGGCTTCCGCCTGGGTGAGTGCCAATGCCGGTTCGGGCAAAACTTTTGTGCTGTCGCGCCGGGTTGTCCGGTTGTTGCTTGACGGGACTGATCCCTCGCGCATTCTGGCTCTGACCTTCACCAAGGCGGCGGCGGCTGAAATGGCAACGCGGGTCTTCAAGATCCTCGGGGAATGGGTCACCAAAGACGATGCGGACCTGAGCCGCGAGCTGGCCGATATCGAGGGCCAGGTTCCCGGTGCCGCACGTCTTGCGATGGCGCGCAGATTGTTTGCCCGGGCGCTGGAAACACCGGGCGGTCTGAAGATCCAGACAATTCACGGTTTCTGCGAAGCTTTGCTTCACCAGTTTCCGCTTGAGGCCAATGTGGCCGGGCATTTTTCCGTTTTGGATGACCGGATCGCCGGAGAGCTGATGGCCGAGGCGCAGGCAGGTGTTCTCAATGCGGCCGAAACCAATCCGGACAGCCTGCTTGGAAGGGCGTTGAGATCGGTCATCGACCTGATGAGTGATGGTGGCGCGCAAAAGGCACTGGAAGAACTGATCCAGAACCGGGATGCATTCCGGCGCTGGCTCAATGATGCCGGTGGACTGGAACAGGCCCTTGTGGATCTCGCGCTAGAGCTTGGTATTTCAGGGTCACCTTCGCTGACAGCATTTGATGCCCGGTTCAAGGCCGAGACACTGATCCCGGAACCGGAGGCTCTCGCTTATGCCGAGGCCCTGCGTACGGGCACAAAGACCGACAACCAGCGGGCAGAAGCGCTTGCCGAGACTTGCAGGATTTCCGATGCCGGTCTCTTCCGGGCCAAATGGTTGCCGATTTTTCTGACCGCCCAGCTGGAGCCGCGCAAGTCACTCGCCACAAAGAAGATCAACGAGGGCTTTCCCCATGTGGTCGAGGCGCTTGTGGCCGAACAGATGCGTCTCATGGACTTGCTGGATGCGCGCAGGGCCCTCATCACCTTTGAGGGTACATCGGCCGTGCTCAGGCTCGCCCATGGTGTGATCGGTGCATATGAACACGCCAAGACCTCGCGCGGCTATCTCGATTTCGAGGACCTTGTGGTCAAGACCGCACAGCTCTTGTCCCGGTCCGATGCCGCCCAGTGGGTGCAATACAAACTGGATCAGGGGTTGGATCACATTCTGGTCGACGAGGCGCAGGACACCAGCCCGCGCCAGTGGGAAGTGGTCACCGCGCTGGCACAGGAGTTTTTTGCAGGTGAGGGGGCAACGGAGCGCACGCGCACGGTGTTTGCGGTGGGCGACGAGAAGCAATCAATCTACTCGTTCCAAGGCGCGGTGCCTGCCTATTTCGACCTGATGCGCCGGGACTTTTCCGAACGTGCCCATTTCGCGGAGCACCCGTTTCATTCGGTGAACTTGCAATTGTCGTTCCGCTCGACCCCCGATGTGCTTGGAGCGGTCGACAAGGTGTTCGAGGCCGAAAGCGCCCACCGTGGTCTCTCGCAAGAAGTGCAGGCCCCCGTACATGAGGCGATCCGCAGGGATCCGGGCATTGTCGACCTTTGGCCGCTTGAAAGTGCGCAAGAGGTGGCAGAGCCGGAGGACTGGCGCACGCCGGTCGATCATGTCGGAAATGACAGCCCGATGGTCCGTGTCGCGCGCCGGATTGCCGGAACCATCAGGGACTGGATGCGGGAGGGGATCGCGGCTCCCGGCGATGTGATGATCCTCGTGCGCAAGCGCGGCCCCTTTGTCGAGGTGTTGAACCGGGAGCTGAAGGCACACAACATTCCGGCAGCCGGGAGTGACCGGCTGGTTTTGACCGAACATATTGCAGTTCAGGATTTGATGGCACTGGGCCGGTTCCTGTTGCTGCCCGAAGACGACCTGTCGCTGGCCTGTGTTCTCAAGAGCCCACTGTTTGAGCTCGGCGATGAAGACCTGTTCGAAATCGCGCGCGAGACCCCGGGTAGCGCACGGGCGGGCACCTTGTGGCAGGCGCTGGTCAAGGCCTCTGACGGTTCGCCGAAATGGCAGGGCGTGCGCAAACGCATCGAGATGTGGCGGGCCCGCGCCGACTTCATGCCGCCGTTCGAGTTTTATGCCCGGCTTCTGTCGGCCGATGGCGGGCGGCGGGAGTTCCGCGCCCGGTTGGGTGCGGAAGTGGACGACGTGCTCGATGAGTTTCTGGCACTGACCATCAATTACGAGCAGACCGGCACCCCGGGTCTTGAAGGCTTTCTCGCCTGGCTGGGAGCCGCGCCTGCCGAAATCAAGCGCGAACTGACAAACGCCAAGGGCATGGTCCGGATCATGACGGTGCACGGATCCAAGGGGCTGGAATCGCGCTTCGTGATCCTGGTCGACCCGGGATCGGCGCCGTCTTCCTCTCAGCATGACCCTGCATTTTTGCCCCGCACCCGCGGCAATGGCGATGGCGTGCCGCCAGGGCTAGTCTGGTTGCCGCCCAAGCAGGACCGGACCAGCTGGCACAACACGGCCCTTGCCGAACTCAGGGCAGGCACGGAAGAAGAATACCGGCGTCTGCTTTATGTTGCGCTTACCCGGGCCGAAGACCGGCTGGTGGTGTGTGGCTGGGCGCCGAAGCGCGGTGCGCACGATCAGTGCTGGTACAATCTGGTGGTCATGGCCTTGCGTCCCGAGGCGCGTGAGCTGGTCTCGGCGGACGGTGTTGCCATGGGCTGGCGATGGCAAAAAGGCGAGGCGCGGGAACCGGACAGGAAGGCGCAAAGTATCGCTCCGGCCGAGACCGTGGAACCGGCACTTCCCGGCTGGCTTCTTGATCCGGCCAAACCCTTGAAGCGCAAACTCAGGCTGCAGCCTTCCAAGGTGTTTGAAACCATGGAACTGAAGGAAGGGGTCGAACCGGTCTCCTCGGCAAACAGGCTGGAGGCGCGCAAGGATGCCGGGTCCTGGCCTTTGGAGCGGGGCCGCTTGATCCACCGCTTGCTCGAATTGTTGCCGGATCTTGATGACGGTCAGCGCGAAGAGGCTGCATGCCGGTATGTGGAGACAGCTCTGGCGCAGCCTTTCCGGGAGCGCGCTGGAGAACTCTTGTCTGAAATCCATGCGATCTTGCAGAACCCTGCTTTCGAACCGCTGTTTGCGCGCAATGCCCGGGCCGAAGTGCCCGTTGTCGGGACTTTGGTTGCATCAGATGGCAAGGAGGTGCAGGTCTCCGGCCAGGTCGACCGGTTGCTGGTCGATGAAGACCGCGTCCTGATCCTGGACTACAAGACGAATGCGTTTGTGCCCGGCTCCGCTGCAGCCGTTCCTCTCGAATACCGCGCCCAGCTTGCGGTCTACCGCGAATTGCTCAAGCAGATTTATCCCGGAAAAACCATCGAAGCGGCATTGCTCTGGACTTCTGCCCCCCGCCTGATGACATTGTCTTCAGAAGTTCTTGAGGAAACATTCAAAGGCCTGCGCAGCGATGGCACTGCTGCTTGACGGATCATTTCCGGGTACCTACGTTCGGGCCAACATGAAACGGCGTCTGCCGTGATGAGCAAAATGAAAGTGAGCTGAATATGGCTACCACCACCACATCTGACGCTTCGTTCGAAACAGATGTTCTGAAGTCTTCCGAGCCGGTTGTTGTCGACTTTTGGGCTGAATGGTGCGGTCCGTGTAAGATGATTGCTCCGGCGCTGGAAGAAATTTCCGAAGAGCTTCAGGGACAGGTCAAGATCACCAAGCTCAACATCGACGAGAACCAGGACATGGCCATGAAATACGGCGTCCGCTCGATCCCGATGCTGATCATGTTCAAGGACGGCGAGCCGATGGCAACTCAGGTCGGCGCCGCTCCCAAGGGCAAGCTTTCCGACTGGATCAAGAGCGCACTCTAAGGCACTTTGCGAATTTAGCGCCAAAAACCTTGACGGCTCGGAATGGTTATGCTCATGCCTAACCGTTCCGGGCATCTTTATTTAGATGTTCGGCGATAGCTGACTGACATTTCAACGGATCACAGATGAGCGACGAGACCAAACCGACCCAGGACAACCAGCCCGACCCGCAAGCGGCCGCTGCCCAAGAGGCTGCCGAAGCTGCAGCGGAGCGCCCGGCGGCTGAACCGGGCGTGGATCCGACCGAAGCTCTGAAGGCGGAAAACGCCGACCTCAAGGATCGTGCGTTGCGCGCCATCGCCGAGATGGAAAACCTGCGCCGCCGGACCGAAAAGGAGCTCAAGGATACCCGCCAGTACGCGGTCGCAGGATTTGCCCGCGACATGTTGACGGTGTCCGACAATCTGCGCCGGGCGCTTGAGTTTCTGCCCGATGAAGACCGCAAGAACGCCGATGCAGGTATCGCGTCCCTGATCGAAGGTGTCGAGATGACCGAGCGCGAGCTGCTCAATCAGCTCGAAAAGAACGGCGTTAAAAAACTTACCCCCGAAGGCCAGAAGTTCGACCCGAATTTCCATCAGGCCATGTTCGAGGTGCCGAATACCGAGGTGCCGAACAACACGGTCGTTCAGGTCGTACAGGCAGGATATGTGATCGGGGAGCGCGTCTTGCGGCCGGCCATGGTTGGTGTTTCCAAGGGAGGACCCAAGGAAGCAGCTGTGTCGAACACTGCAGAGCCGGGACAGACTGTCGACAAAAGCGCCTGACACCGCTTTTTGATAGGCTATATGATGTGACCGCTTCCGGCTTGTTGGCCGGGAGCGGTTTCTTTTTGGAGGGTTTCACGTGCTGTTTCAGCTTCTTGATTACCTCGGTGTAGCTGTGTTCGCGTTTTCGGGCGCGATTGTAGCCTCGCGCAAACGGCTGGACTTCATCGCCTTCCTCTTTTTTGCGACCTTGACCGGGATCGGTGGCGGGACGTTGCGGGATCTGATTTTGGGCGTTCCCGTCTTTTGGGCACACTCCAATGGCTATCTGCTCGTCTGTTTCGGGGTCAGTATAATTGTTTGGTTTTTTGCGCATGTGGTCGAGGCTTTGGGCAAACCGCTGCGTTGGGCCGACGCGGTCGGTCTCTCAGCCTACTCGGTAATGGGAGCGGCCAAAGCGCTGAGTGTAAATGAAACCGTTTCGGTTTCCATTTTGATGGGTGTGGCTACAGCAACATTCGGAGGTGTGTTGCGGGACGTGATTGCCAGCGAGCCATCGGCGGTGATCAAACAGGAAATCTATGTCAGTGCAGCCTTTGCCGGGGCGGGCGGTTTTGTTTTGTTGAGCCACCTTGGTTCGAACGGATGGTTGGCCGCCTTGATCGCCGGAGCAATTGCATTCGCCTTGAGAGGCGGGGCGATCCATTTCGGATGGCATTTGCCTGTTTACACACCGCACACCAAGAGGCCCGACTAAAGCCATTCGAGGTCAAGCAGGGTGACTTTTCTCAGATAGAAGCCGTCGTGCAATGTCCGCCATAGGTCATCCAGGAAAAATCCTGATGTGCGCTTCACTCCGCCCGTAACAACACTCGTATCAAAGAAGCAAAGTATAAAGAGGGCTCCACCTGCATCAGAGCCGTTAACAACGCAGAAAGATATGGCCGGCCGTGGCGAGGTCCAGAAGTCCGGTGTTGTCTCCGGACTTGAACAGGGTGAACTGCCCGTAAAAGCGCCGCCCGGCCTTGTCGCCCTGAGCGATTTCCTGCAGATCTGCCGCGATTTCCAAGCTTGCGAAACTTGCAGCGTCGCGCCTGTCGCTGACAAACAGCCGCGTATCGTCAAGGACTGATGGAGGGACACTGGCCTGTGGTGAGATGACATCGACATGAAGTCCGGGGCTGATATCGTGGTTCGAAAGATCGGGTAGACCGCCGACCACGACGGAAATGATGTCTGCACCGGAGATGGCGCCAGATGTATCGTCGGTTGGCCTGATGGAGAGGCGGGACAATCCCTGTGTTGAAGACAGCTTGCGGCAGACCGTGTCATCCGCTCCCGAGATCAGGACAGTCCGGATTTCACGCACAGAGGCATAGGCAGCCAGCAGAAACGGCAAGAGTGGAGATGTGCCGAAGACCAGAACACGGCTGCTGTCTTCCCGGGACAGATAGGAGGCTGCCAGGGCATGCAGGGCGGCGTGTCTCCAACTTGCCATGTAGGTGCGGTCGAGCAGGGCAAGCGGCGCGCCATTGCTACCTGCAAAAAGAACATAAACCCCCGACCCTGCAGGTTCGGCTCCGTGCTGGTTGGCGGGCAGTTCCAGTGCCAGGCCGCAACCGATATAACCGCGGCCGCAATGTCCCTGCGCGGCAAAATTCGTCCATGCCGGATCAATTTTAAGAGCGCCGGAGGTCTGGACAGTACGGTCTATGCGGTAGCGGGTTGGATCCGGGTGAACCGTTTGTGACCGGAAAGCCCGGCGCAATGTTTCAATCAGGTCTCGCCAGTCGAGGACAGCAGCCATGTCCTTGCCGGAGATGACCCGCATTGCCCAATCCTATGCCGCGCGCCGATCATCCGGCCGGGGAAGACCCGCACGGCCGGTATCGGGAGCCATGATCTTGGCCTGTTCGCGCAACTGATCGGCTTCCTTGTGCCATTTGTCAGCTTCGCGGCGTTTGACACGGGCTTCCTTGCGCCAGCGCCCCTGCTTTGCCCAGGCCCCCATGCCACCGACGATGATCCCCACCGCAAGGCTGGCAAAGATGATCCAGAACAGGGGGATGTTGGTCACCGTCAGGCTCGGGTCCTGCGGATCAAACGGGTTGAGAGACAGGGAAACCGTATGCCGATTTGCGACCGACAGCGGGATAATGAACAAGGCGATCACGAACAGGATCAGGTTTTTGACAAATCGGCTCACAAACAAGTCCTCCTGTCCGCTTCAAACGGGTGCCGCCAGATGGTGGTCCAAAAACGGGGGCTATTTTCTACGTTCACCCGGCGAGAATATGTCCAGACGGCTGGATCGGCTTATTAATCGTCATCGTCGCCGTGATCCACACCGTCGTTCAATCGCTCGCGCATTTCCTTGCCGGTCTTGAAAAACGGCACGTGCTTTTCGTCAACCTCGACTTTTTGGCCGGTCCGCGGATTGCGGCCGACACGCGCCGGGCGGTTCTTGACTGAAAATGCACCAAACCCGCGTAGTTCGACCCGGTCGCCCCGCATCAAGGCTTCCGTGATTTCATCCAGGATAGCATTGATGATGTTTTCGACGTCGCGCTGATACAGATGCGGGTTCTGCTCTGCGATGTGTTGTACAAGCTCGGATTTAATCATTACCGTCCCCTCGATTGGACGAGCCATTTTCTACCGCTACAGGAGCCTGCCAAACCGAGACAAGGCCGTCAAGAACAAGCCCTCGTGAAATCAGCCCCTTAGCGTCATCAAGACCGGGGATTAGCCCACTGGCGAAGCCTTCACCGAAAGCGCGGGCAGCAGAAGAGGCAAACGGAATGTCTGCAGTCTCATCAACGGCGCTCCAGGTGATGATCGGGAGGTCCTTGGGCACGTCCCGCTTGTCTTCGAGCCAAGCAATGGCCACATCCTCACCGCCGATTTCGTCGATCAGGCCGTTTTCCCTGGCCGCGTGCCCAGAATAGATTGCGCCGTTTGCCAATTCCTTGACCCGGTTCGGCTCCATGTTTCTCCGCTCTGCAACCAGGGCTGTAAACCACTCGAAGGAATCATTCACAAGGTTTTCGAGAACGGCGACCGCCTCAGGGGAGGCGGGGGAATAGTAATTCGGTTCTGCCTTCAAGGGCGCGCTTTTGACCGCATCGATGCTCACACCAATTGTGTCGAGCAGCCTTGCGACATTTCCGTACTGGAACAGCACACCGATCGAGCCGGTGATCGAATTATAGCGCGCAACGATATGATCGGAGGCGAGTGCGATCATGTAACCGGCTGATGCGCCAACCGTCCGGATTTCGGCGACCATAGGTTTCTTGTCGGCAAGTTTTCTCAGGGCACCATAGATGGCCTCGCCGCCGGTGGTGCTGCCGCCAGGTGAATTGATTGACAGGACAACGCCACGAACGCTTTCGGTTTCCGACATTTCCTCAATCATCTCGATCAGGTCACGGTCATCGAGAATGACGCCGTTGATGTCGATCCGTGCCACATGCGCGGCGCGTTTCGACAATCCACCGACACCAGCTGCGTATCCGATCGCTGAAATCAGGGCGATCGCAACAATCGCAAAGGCGGCAACGCGCCAAAAGGTCAGTTTTCGGCGCAAGCGCCGCCGGTCAACGAGCGCGTCAGCATCGAGGGTCATGTTCGGCGAAACTCCTCACAAGATCGGAAACTGACCATACATAGAGACAGAACCGGAAAAAATGCAAATGCTTAGGGAAGATAACAAGAAATATCAGGACTTTATGAGGCGCAGATGCGCCTGAGGGAGGAAGCTGGCAATCGAAACAACCGGGTTGCGGCCGCTCGCTGCCGAAATCCGCCTGTCTTGCGGCAGTCCGGTTCGGGGTGTGCGGACTGCGAGAAAGGTCGCAGTCCGCACCAAATCAGGCGATTTCGACCAGTGTGATGTCGAAATTCAGGTCTTGCCCGGCCAAGGGATGATTTGCATCGAGTAGAACGCTTTCGTCGCTCAATGCGGCGACCCTGACGGTCATGATCTGGCCATCCGGCGTTTCCACCTGGAGTTCCGCGCCAATCTCCAGAGGGATGTGATCCGGCACCTGGGACAGCGGGACTTCCTGTTGTGCCGCTTCCTGAACCGGGCCATAGGCATCGGCTGCCGCGACATTGACGAGTTTGGCGTCACCCACCTGCATGCCGGGCATCGCGCTGTCGAGGCCGGGAATGATCTGGCCGGACCCAACCGTGAACTCCAGCGGATCACGCCCCTCCGAGCTGTCGAATACAGTTCCGTCGTTCAACGTGCCCTTGTAGTGAATACGAACAGTATCGCCCGATTTGACTTCGGTCATCTGTCGTCTCGCAATTCTGTCTGGAGAGTAAGTTTTGAGGCTGCGCATTTGGCGGGTCCTCGAGCGTATGCCTAACGTAGAGGCTCAAATGTGTTTGTAAAGACGTGCCGTTGGGGTGAAACAGGATCGGTTAACAAGAAAAGCCCGGCGGATTCCCGCCGGGCTTCTGAGCTTTGCAAGCTTTTGAAGACTTATTCGTCTTCGCCGGCCTTCTTGAGGGCTGCACCCAGAATGTCGCCGAGAGATGCGCCGGAGTCGGAGGAGCCGTACTGAGCGACTGCTTCCTTCTCTTCCGCAATTTCCAGTGCCTTGATCGACGCGGCGACCTTGCGGGTCTTCTTGTCGAACTGGGTGATGCGTGCGTCGAACTTCTCGCCAACGGAGAAACGCTCCGGACGCTGTTCTTCGCGATCGCGGGACAGGTCAGCGCGGCGGACGAAAGCCGTCAGGTCGCTGTCGGCAATCTTGACTTCCAGACCGCTGTCCTTGATCTCGACGACTTCACAGGTCACGATGGAGCCCTTGCGCATTTCGCCAGCTGCACCCGATTCCATCGGATCGCTGCCGAGCTGCTTGATGCCGAGGGAGATCCGCTCCTTGTCGACATCCACGTCGAGGACAACGGCCTTGACCATGTCGCCCTTCTTGTACTCGTCGATGACCTGTTCGCCAGGACGGTTCCAGTCGAGGTCGGACAGGTGGACCATGCCGTCGACGTCGCCGTCGAGGCCGATGAACAGGCCGAATTCGGTCTTGTTCTTGACTTCGCCTTCGACTTCGGTGCCGGACGGGTACTGTTCTGCAAACGCATCCCACGGGTTCTGAAGGGTCTGCTTCAGGCCGAGAGAGATGCGGCGCTTGACCGGATCGACTTCCAGGATCATCACTTCCACTTCCTGAGAGGTGGAAACGATCTTGCCCGGGTGGACGTTCTTCTTGGTCCAGGACATTTCGGAAACGTGGATCAGGCCTTCGATGCCCGGCTCCAGCTCAACGAATGCACCGTAGTCGGTGATGTTGGTCACGCGGCCGGTGAACTTCGCTTCCAGCGGATACTTGGCTTCGATACCATCCCACGGATCGGTTTCGAGCTGCTTCATACCCAGGCTGATGCGATGCGTTTCCTGGTTGACGCGGATGATCTGCACCTTGACGGTCTGGCCGATGGTGAGAACTTCCGACGGATGGTTGATGCGGCGCCACGCGATGTCGGTGACGTGCAGCAGACCATCGATGCCGCCGAGATCGACGAACGCACCGTAGTCGGTGATGTTCTTGACCACACCCTCGACGGTCTGGCCTTCTTCGAGGCTCTGGACCAGTTCCGAACGCTGTTCGGCGCGGGTTTCTTCCAGAACGACACGGCGGGACACGACGATGTTGCCGCGGCGCTTGTCCATCTTCAGGATCTGGAACGGCTGCGGCGTGTGCATCAGCGGGGTGACATCGCGAACCGGACGGATGTCGACCTGGCTGCGCGGCAGGAAGGCAACGGCGCCGTCGAGATCGACGGTGAAACCACCCTTGACCTGATTGAAGATCTGGCCGGTGACTTTCTCGTTGGCTTCGAAAGCGACTTCGAGACGAACCCAGCTTTCTTCGCGGCGGGCTTTTTCGCGCGACAGAACGGCTTCACCGAGGGCGTTTTCAACACGCTCCAGGTAAACCTCGACTTCGTCGCCGACGGTCATGTCGCCGTCGCGGCCCTTGGCACCGAATTCCTTCAGCGGAACGCGGCCTTCGACCTTCAGGCCGACGTCGATGACGGCAAGGTCCTTTTCGATTGCGACAACGGTGCCCTTGACAACTGCACCTTCGTAAAGGTCGTGCTGGACAAAAGACTCTTCGAGAAGAGCTGCAAAATCCTCGGTGGAGGGGTTCAATTCAGACATTTAAACTCCTGATGCCATTCCTGGCAGGCCGCCGGCCGGTTTGTGTTGCGATCCGGTTTCAAGACACCCTTTGGGGCTCAGATGATTTGAGCCCATTTGCGTGGACCAATCAGGTCAGTCGCGCGCAAGCCGGCGGGGCAAAGGGTCCGAAATCCGTATTTTATTGGTTTGTACGGGGGCGCAAATGCGCCGTCCGTACCTTCGTTCCAGATGGGGGAGCCATGCCAAAATGCAATTGTGCCAAACCGATAACGCAAAGCAAAAAGGGGTACAGGCTGTGTACCCCATGCTTTTGCTCGGTCAGGCTCAGTTCTTGCGGGCGTTTGCCACGATATCCACAGCCGACTGGAACGCGGTTTCTATATCCATTTCCGTGGTGTCAAGCAAGTGGGCATCGTCAGCGATTTTCATCGGAGCGACCGACCGGGTGCTGTCCCGCTCGTCCCGGCGCTTGAGATCGTCCAGTACCGACGCAAAAACAGCCTCCTGTCCCTTCGACGCCATCTCGTCGGTGCGCCGCCGGGCCCGGGCTTCCGCCGAGGCGGTGACAAACAGCTTCACATCCGCATCCGGACAGACAACCGTTCCGATATCACGGCCATCCAGAACGGCTCCGGGCGGAGTGCTTGCAAACCGCTTCTGAAGATTGACAAGTTCTTCCCGCAAGCCGCCGAGCACGGCGATCCGGGAGGCTGCCTCGCCGATCTCGTGAGCAGACAGGACGCTCTTGTCCATCTTGGCAAGATCAAGGTTCCTGGCAACGTCGATGGCGACCTGTTCATCACCGAGCGGCAAGCCATTGGCGAGCAGGGCTGCGGCAACCGCACGATAGGTCAAACCGGTATCGAGATGGTGCAGCTCGAAATGCGTGGCCAGGCGGCGGGCAAGGGTTCCCTTGCCGGACGCGGCCGGCCCGTCTATTGCGATGATCATTCCGGCTCACCATCCGCAGTCTCGACCACACCACCCAACCCGGAAAACAGGCTGGCAAAGGTTGGGAAGCTGGTTGCGATGACGGCACCGTCGTCAACCGTGACCGGTTTGTGGCTCGCCAGTCCCAGGATCAGGAACGACATGGCAATGCGGTGGTCCAGATGCGTGGCGACAATCCCGCCGCCGATGTCATTCGCAGCGCCGGTGACGGTCAACGTGTCTTCGGTTTCCTTGCAAGGAATGCCGTTGGCTTCAAGCCCGCGTGCGACGGCAGCGAGGCGGTCGGATTCCTTGACCCGCAACTCGTCCAGTCCGGGCATGAAGGTGTCGCCCTTGGCAAAGGCGGCGGCAACGGCCAGAACCGGGTATTCGTCAATCATGGAGGGGGCCCGGTCCGCCGGGACAGTGATGCCCTTTAGCTTGCTGGCCTTGATCCGGATATCGCCGATTTCTTCTCCGCCGGAAACCCGGCGGTTCGAGATCTCGATATCACCGCCCATCTCGATCAGGGTGGTGATCAGGCCGGTCCGGTGCTCGTTCAGAAGGACGTTTTCGACCGTAATGTCGGAGCCCGGCACAATCAGGGCTGCCACGATCGGAAAGGCAGCCGAGGACGGGTCGCAGGGGACCTCGAGATCCTGTGGTTTCAGCTCTGGCTGACCCTTGAGGGTGATGACCCGTTCTCCGGCCTCGTTCTTTTTGACCGTGATATCTGCGCCGAAGCCTGCCAGCATCTTTTCGGTGTGATCGCGGGTCGGAATGGGTTCGATGACCGTTGTCTCGCCCGGCGCGTTCAGGCCTGCCAGCAAGACAGCGGATTTGACCTGTGCGGAGGCCATCGGAACCCGGTAGGTCATCGGCAGCGGCTGCTTCGCGCCACGAATGCTGGCGGGCAGCCGGTCGCCGTCACGCGCAATCACGCTGGTGCCCATTTCGCGCAAGGGATCCAAGACACGGCCCATCGGGCGTTTGGACAGGGACGCATCGCCGACGAAGGTGGCTGCAATGTCATGCGTGCCGAAAATGCCCATGGTCAGACGGACACCGGTACCGGCGTTGCCGAAGTCGATGACGGATTCCGGTTCCAGCAGGCTGCCAAGGCCGATGCCGTCGATCGTGTAGCTGCCGTCTTCGTGCTTGTCGATAACCGCGCCGACCGCGCGCATGGCATCCGCGGTGGCCAAGACGTCTTCGGATTCGAGCAGACCCGAGACAGTTGTGCGTCCGACCGCCAATGCGCCAAACATCAGGGCGCGATGCGAAATCGATTTGTCGCCGGGAACCCGGATGGTGCCTGAGAGCGGTCCGGAAGCCTTTGACCGCAGTGGGGTGGGCGAGGAAGCATGCGACATTAAGGTGACGGGTCCTTACTTTTTGCAGTGATCGAAACTGGGGTTTCCCTATCACGGGCTGGCGCGGGCGTCATCCATCATACATCTTGAAATTTCCGTCCACTCATGCAGAACAACGGTTCGCCGGTGTTTTTGTCGATTTGGCTTTGACACCGGGGCGCTCTTAAGGCTATGGGGCGCGCACTCCAAAGAAGACGAAGGGTTAGCACAGTGGCAAAACCTGAACTTGGCACGAAGCGGCTGTGCCCAAGCTGCGGCGCCAAATACTACGATTTGAATCGCGATCCGATCACCTGCCCGAAATGCGGCACGATCTTCGAGGCCGTCATGGTTTCCCGGTCGGCAAAGGCTGCCAAGGCAGCTGCGGCGACGGAAGACGATGATGAAGATGAGGACGTCGCAGGTCCTGAGATCGTCACCCTGGAAGAGGCCGATGCCGAAGCCGAGGGTGCAAGCGAGGACGTGCCGGATATCGATGATGATGACGTCGAGATTGCGGACACATCCAGCGACGACGACGTCTTCATTGAAGATGAAGACGAGGATGGCGAAGCCGTGCCTGGCATTCGCGTCGAGATCTCTGACGACGACACAGATCGTTAAGGCTCTGATTTAAAAGGAAAATCGATCTCTTTTTGGTTATCCACACGACAGGATCCCAAAAACGCGATTTTCTGCTTGATCAATGGGGGCGGCGTGGTTATAAACCGCCTCCATCGACGCCGGGACCCAATCCGGCGGCCATATCGGAAGGGGCCATAGCTCAGTTGGGAGAGCGCTACAATGGCATTGTAGAGGTCAGGGGTTCGACTCCCCTTGGCTCCACCATTTTCCAGAGTTTGAAATATGCTTCGGTGCAGACAGGTAGCGGGATAGAGTTCTCCGCCGTTGCCCTTGGTCTGTGTGTCCGATGATCTATCTGCGGCGCCATTCGCTGCTGAGAAGGCCCCCCGGGATCCGGTATCCCGTTATTCCGTTTCATGACTTATCCTGGACAGTCGAATTACGGCAATGCCGGTTTCCCGGCATGGTTGAATGGCTGGACAAGTCTGTGGTCAGACACACGCACTGATCGCGTTGTCTGACCACACTATGCAATGTGTTAGCTGAACCAGTGAGCGTCGTCGCTCATGGCTGACTGCTCATTGGAGAACGACCCGTAATCCGCAATTTCGTCGAATGTTGCGTCCGAGGTGTGATCTCCACGGCCAAATGTCTGACCGTCCGCAAGGACGTTCGCCTCTTCTTGATGATCCAGCAGGCGTGAAAAGATCGGGCCGTCCTCGATCCGGTCTTCAAACCGGTCAAGCAGCCGGTTGTTGTCGCTGACGCGCTCAAAGCTGTCTTCCAGCCGGTCTAGGATGTTGGAAAGCCTGTGCCCGAAACGCCCGCCGATGTCGCTGGCAAAGTCGTCAAGTATTGCGAAGGTCTCGGTAATGATCTGGCCGGGTTCCCAATCGCGTCCGCCAAATCCGCCACAGACGCCGTGGTCCTCATCGGGTTCGGGAGCCGGATCCACGATCACCACATCCTCGCCATCGTCTCCCATGCCGGTGTCCGTGTCATCTTCCGAAGTGTCGGCCACATCGTCATCCGTGTCTTCGACCGGAGTTTCATCTGCGCTGTCATCCGCGACATCGGTTTCGTCATCTCCGGTATCCGTGACGGTGTCGGGATCCGTATCACCGGTATCGGCATCCGAACCGGTGCCGGCATCCGCCGTATCCCCGGTGTCTTCGTCAGTGTCTTCAACATCATCGGACACTCCGGTGTCTGCCACGACATCCGGGTCCGTGACAGGCTCTTCGTCAGACTCAGACGTGCCGGTACCGGATGTATCCTCTGGCGCTTCCTCATCATCATCGCCCGTATCCGTATCCGTATCCGTATCGGGAGCGGGAGACGTTGACGCCGCTTCATCCGCAAAGCCGTCCACCTTGACATTTTCGCCATCGACGGTGACCTGCTTGGTAATGGTCCCGTCCAGATCTCCGCCGGAGAAGGTGACGGTATAGCTGCCATCCTCGACTTCGAGGGAATAGGCACCGGAATCCCAAGTCGTGGTGGTGTAGGTTCCGGAGGCGCCGGTTGCAGTGATGGTGACTGCGCCAAGACCTTCGCCGATATCGTAAAAGTCGTCACTATCCGTGTCATCAATAACAACGCCGGTCAGGAAAGTGCGCCCTCCCTCGGCATAGTTCTGGGTGATCATGGAGGTATTGGAGTAGGTGAACCCACCGCTTGTGTAGCCGCCAACCTGCTGACTGATGCCCACCTCGGAAAAGTCGTCGCTCAGGATGTTTGTGCGGTGGCCCTCCGACAGGAACAGGCCTTCATGCTGTTCTTCGATCGTCTCGATGTTGAAACCGACTTCCGGGCTGGTGCTGGCGCTGAGGGCGATGTTTTCGCCGGTTGCCCAGCCTCCGGTCGCCGATGTCCAGCCGGCGTCAAAAATGCGTTCGGAAGCCGAGGAGCCATCGCTTCCGGTGTGACTGAAATAATTGTCGTCGAGCATGGACTGGCTGTGACCTTCTGCCGAAGCGTTCAGGTCGGTGGAAAATGCAAGAGGCTCCTTGGCATCGGAATCGATCGTGCCGGGCGCAAGACCTTCATTCAAATCAATACCGTAGAGAGCCGCCTCGGCATCTGGATCAGCGCGTGCCCGGTTGATGAGTTCGAGCATGTATGTCTCGTAAGCGCTCGGCTCTGACATGAAAAAAACTCCCGTACCTGTAAGCGCCTTTTCAAATGGCGCGGTCATAACCCAGCCCTTGGGAGTGACAGGATAGGCGGGCGTGTGGCGAAATTATTACGAATTGTTAATGGGGACGGGGCCTTGGTCGCAACGCCAAAATTCCGCAGGGGCTTCAGATTCTTATCGTGACTACAGGACGGAGACAGCCGGGTCTTGGTCACGGCGCAGTGTAATCGAGGCTGCTCGAATATGGCGGAAATGAGCGCAATGCCGCATGCGCATGTTTAAAATGGGGCCCGTTCAGGTGCGGTTGTGAATTTGTCCATCAGGCGATGTTGCAAACTGGTCGTGCGAGCGACACAGGTCTTTCATATGAGCGTGTTAATTACAGATGCTGGTCTTTAAACCTTTTCACAGGCGAAATCTTATTGTCATGTTTGACGTTGAGCGCTTACTGGTTGCCCGGATTTTCAATCTTATTACAGAATGTTAGATGGCAAACCACGCAGGGTTCTGTTCTGAAATTTACTTAAAGTAGTTTTTTTATTTGATGCGCGCATAATACGAAGCTGTATTCGTATAGCTGTCAATTATCGTTCATGTGAACGACATATAACTTTCATATGAAAATCATATCAAGCGCGGGCAATCACAACAGCGCCCCTGCAAAATCGGGGTGTTGATCAGTTCCGTCACGGGATTTCCCCCTTTCATTCGGGAGCACAGGAATGGCTTATCAGAAGACCGCCGCACGGCTTGTGGCCGCGGCTGCCATGCTCGGCACCTCCAGCACCGCTTTTGCAGCAACTGACATTTCCTGGTGGCACGCCATGGGCGGCCGTCTGGGCGAAGTCGTTGTCGATATCGCCAATGGCTACAATGAGTCTCAGGACGTCTGTGCGATCACGCCGGTCTACAAGGGCACCTACGAAGAGACCCTGACCGCAGGTATTGCGGCCTTCCGCGCCGGTGAACAGCCGAACATCATTCAGGTGTTCGATGCAGGAGCTGCAACGATCATCGGTGCAAAGGGTGCTGTTGTTCCGGCCCAGGACATTCTTGAAGAAGCCGGTGTGGCATTCGACATCGAAGACTATATCGACGGCGTTCGCTACTTTTATGCGGACAGCGACGGCAAGATGATCGGCATGCCGTTCAACTCGTCCACGCCGATCCTGTACTACAACGTCGAGGCTTTGGAAAAAGCTGGCGTCGAAGCGCCGAAAACCTGGGAAGAATTCCAGGAAATCGCGCCCAAGCTCAAGGACGCAGGGTACGTTCCGCTGGCACAGTCTCACCTGCCGTGGATCTTTACCGAGAACTTCATGTCGCGTCATAACCTGCAGTTCGCGACCAACAACAATGGCTACGAAGGTGCAACCGGCACAGAGCTGGTCTTTGGCGAGCCGATCAAGGCCCACTTCAAGGCCGTCAAGCAGTGGCTGGATGATGGCCACTTCGGTTGGTACGGCACCGGCTGGGGCGACAACCAGACCCCGTTCAACGAAGGCAAGGTGGCCATGTGGCTCGGCTCTTCCGGGTCCTTCGGCGGCATCCAGAAAACCGTCGAGTTCCCGTTTTCGGCCACCTACCTGCCTTATTGGGACAGCGTTGAAGGTGCCGGCACCGGAACATTCATCGGCGGCGCGGCCCTCTTTGCCATGGCCGGAAAGCCGGCTGATGAAAACAACTGTGTTGCTTCCTTCTACGAGTACCTGACGTCTCCGGAAGTCCAGTACATGTGGCACAAGGACACCGGCTACGTGCCGATCACCAACGCCGCTTACGAACTGGCAACCAAGGACGGCCATTACGAGCGCACGCCGGCTGCCGAAATCGGCATCAAGCAGCTGACCCTGCCGGGTGGTGACTGGACCAAGGGCTATCGCATGGGCTTCTACGTCCAGATCCGTGACGTCATGAACCGCGAATACGGCAAGATCCTCACCGGCGATGCAACTGTCGACGAAGCCTTTGCCACCATCGAAACCGATGGCAACAAGCTGCTCGAGCGGTTCGCAAAGACGACCGAGAACTAGGCGTTCGGCTCCATGAGCTTGGCGGGGGTGCTGTTGCGCCCCCGTTTTCTTCGGTAATCCGGCGGGCCGGTAGACTTTTATAGTCCGTGCCCGCCTTGCCTGTTTCGGTAGGGCAATGAAAAAAGTCCAGTTTCAGTCGCGCCTTATTCCCTATCTGCTGCTTGTGCCGCAGTTGTCCATTGTCGCGATTTTCTTCCTGTGGCCGGCCGCCGAGGCCGTCCGCGCCTCGTTTTATCTCGAAGATCCTTTCGGATTCGGCTCCACCTTTGTCGGTCTCGACAATTTCACTGATACGCTGACCTCGACAGACTATGGCCGGGTGGCGTGGTTCACCGCCGTCTTCACCTTTCTGGTGACCTTCCTGTCGCTCGGGATTGCGCTCTTGCTTGCGGTCAAGGCGGACAAGGTTCTGCGCGGGGCATCGACCTACAAGACCTTGCTGATGTGGGTCTACGCTGTTGCTCCGCCGGTTGCGGGCTTGCTCGGCGTTTTGATGTTCGACCAGCATGTGGGGCCGATGGTGGACCTCTTCCGTCTGTTCGGCTGGAACATGCAGGTCGGCGTAAATTACTTCGACACCGGCTTTGCCATGACGGTGACGGCGATCTGGAAGCAGATACCGGTCAATTTCATTTTCTTTCTGTCGGGCCTTCAAAGCATCTCGAAGTCCGTTCAGGAGGCTGCGAGCATCGACTGCCGGTCGAGCTTCCGCCGGTTCTGGACCATCACCTTTCCGCTGCTCGCCCCGACCGGTTTCTTTCTGCTGATCATCAACATCACCTACGCCATGTTCGACACCTTCGGCATCATCGACGTGATCGTCAAACAGGAGCCCGGCAACAATCCCGTCACCCTTGTCTACAAGGTGTTTCTGGACGGCTTCCGGGGCAACGATCTCGGCGGCTCCTCGGCGCAGTCTGTGATCCTGATGCTGCTTGTCTTCATCCTGACCGTCATCCAGTTCCGCCTGATCGAGCGGCGCGTGCATTATTCGTGAGGACCGCCATGAACCGCATTCGTCTCTCCGACCATTTGATTCTGCTTGGCGGCGTGTTTTTCATGGTCGCTCCGGTCGCGCTTGCCTTCCTGACCTCGACCCATGATGCCATCACGGTCTACCGGGACGGCCTTCAGTTCAATTTCGGCGGCCAGTTCCTGCATAATTATGAAACCGTCCTGACCCGGGCGGGCGGCTTTACCAAGGAAGTCGACGGTCTTGTCATGCTCAAGAATTCGCTGATCCTCGGGCTGGGCTTTGCGATAGGCAAGATCGTCATTTCCATGCTGGCGGCTTACGCGATCGTCTATTTCCGGTTTCCGTTCGCGACGTTCTTTTTCTGGGTGATCTTCTGCACGCTTCTGCTGCCTCTGGAAGTGCGGATCCTGCCTTCCTACGAGATCGTGCAGGGGCTCGGGATGGTGAACACCTATTCGGGCCTGATCGTTCCCCTGATTGCATCGGCAACGGGCACTTTTTTCTTCCGGCAATTCTTCATGTCGGTTCCCGATGAGTTGATGGAAGCGGCAAGGATTGATGGGGCAGGGCCCTGGAAGTTCTTCGTGGATATTCTGGTGCCACTGTCTAAAACCATGATCGCGGCGATCTTCATCATCATGTTCGTCTACGGCTGGAACCAGTATCTCTGGCCGACGCTGATCACGACCGAAGAATCCATGTTCACCCTGGTGCGCGGCATCAAGCAGATCATGCAGGTCTGGGTCGGCGCGCAGATTCCGGATTTCAACGAGGCCATGGCGCTGGCGATCCTGGCCATCGTGCCGCCGGTGATTGTCGTGGTGGTCTTCCAAAGTTGGTTTGTCAAAGGGCTCGTCGAGAGCGACAAGTGAGGAACAAATGGCAAGGATAACTCTCGATACGGTCCGCAAGGTTTACAGCGGCGATGTGGAGGCGGTCAAAGGCGTTTCCATCGACATCGACGATGGCGAATTCATCGTTCTTGTCGGACCGTCCGGCTGTGGCAAGTCCACGCTTTTGCGCATGGTTGCCGGGCTTGAGGACATCACCACCGGTGAAGTGAAAATCGGCGAGCGTGTCGTCAACAAGATCGATCCCGCAGACCGGGACATCGCGATGGTGTTTCAGAACTACGCGCTCTACCCGCAGATGTCGGTCTACAAGAACCTCGCCTACGGTTTGAAAAACCGCGGCATGGACAAACAGGAAATCGACCGAAGGGTAAAAGAGGCTGCCGGCATTCTCGAAATCGGCGACTATCTCGACCGCAAGCCGCGTGCCCTGTCGGGCGGCCAGCGCCAGCGTGTGGCCATGGGGCGGGCGATTGTCCGCGAACCGGCTGCATTCCTTTTTGACGAACCGCTGTCGAACTTGGATGCCAAGCTGCGGGTCCAGATGCGCGTCGAGATCAAGCGCTTGCAGCGCTCCCTGGGCACGACCAGCGTCTATGTCACCCATGACCAGCTGGAGGCCATGACGCTGGCGGACCGGCTGGTGGTGCTCAACAAGGGCAACATCGAACAGATCGGTTCTCCGATCGACGTCTATGACAAGCCGGCTTCGACCTTTGTCGCGAGCTTTATCGGGTCACCGGCGATGAACCTTTTGCCCGTCAAGGCAAACGGATCCGGTCTTATGCTTGAACAGGGCGAAGGTTTGAGCGGGGCCAATCTCCATGGCCGGGATCGCTACACCATCGGTGTGCGTCCTGAACACCTTCGTGTTGTCGAGAACGGCGAAGGAGGGAATGGCGCGGGTCTCTTGCTGGAGCTTGATGTGAATGTTCTCGAGCCGGTTGGCGCGGAAAGCTATGTCTACGCAAGTCTTGGGAAAGGTGGGCCGGAAATGGTGATCCGTGTGCCGAGCCATGCGCGCTACGCACCAGGTACGAAGCTGCAACTTGCGGCCGATCCGGCTGATGTTCATTTCTTCGATGCCGGCACGGGCAAACGCGTGCCGCACTAGGATCTAAAGAGAGGCGGCCAGACGAGGGGGCTGCCGATCGCGGATAGCCGCTCCGGGAAACCGGGGCGGCTTTTATGTGTTTTCAAGCGGTACTTTTCTGCAAGCGTCGCGATTCTCGGCCTCCTGACAAAGGGTGTCAGGAGCGGGCAACTTGCCGGATTGCCATTCATGGCCGGATGAGGAACTGTCCCGGCACGACATTGCAACGGTATGGCCACATGGAACCCTTTAAAAACAAGATCTCGGCAGACTTGGTTCAGTGCCTTGGCGGGCATCTGGAACGTCATCTTCCGGATTTTCAGCGGCAGGTATTTGAACACGCGCTCCTGACAGACCTGCCTGCGCTGGAGCTGAAACAGCGTTCTGAGCGCATTGCCGATGCACTGCATGAAGTGCTGCCCCTGGACCTTGCGAAACGCTATGAGGTGCTGCGCAAGATCCTGCACCCGAGTGAAGACGGGGCCGGTATTGATCGTGGCAGTGACGCGGACGGCATCCGGGGTTGGGGTATGATGCCGCTCGGAATGATCGTGAGCCGGTACGGGCTTGGTGATTTCGAGGCCTCCTTTGCGTTGTTGAAGGAGATGACCAAACGTGCAACTGCCGAATTCGACGTCAGACCGTTTCTGGACGCAGATCAGGACACGGCCCTTGATATCCTGTCTCTGTGGGTTGCCGACCCGAACAAGCATGTCCGCCGTCTGGTTTCGGAAGGAACCCGGCCCCGCCTGCCATGGGGCATGCAGCTCAAGCAGTTGATCGCAGACCCGAGCCCGACCCTGCCTTTGCTGGAGGCCCTGAAGGACGATCCCGAAGACTATGTGCGCCGGTCGGTGGCCAATCATTTGAACGACATTGCCAAGGATCATCCGGATCTGGTTGCGGACCTTGCAGCCAGTTGGCTGCAGGGTGCCGGCAGGAACCGGCAGCGTTTGGTGAAACATGCCTGCCGCAGCCTGATCAAAAACGGCCACCCGGAAGCCTTGCGCGCCTTCGGCCTCGACAGTCCCCTGATTGACGTGGAAGGACCCGGGATCGCCGGCCAAACCGTCCGGTTTGGCTCTGCGCTCGCCTTTGATGTTGTTCTGACATCCAGAAGTGCCAGGGAACAAACCCTGCTCGTAGATTATGTGGTTCACTTCAGGAAGGCTAATGGTAGCCTGTCGGGCAAGGTGTTCAAGTGGACGACGGTCACCCTCCGGCCTGGCGAACAGCTGCGCCTGTCCCGTACCCATGCGATCCGTCCGATCACCACTCGAAAATACTATTCCGGCACGCAGGCCGTTTCGCTGCGGGTCAACGGACAGGATTTTGGATACAGCGCGTTTGAGCTACAGATGGAAGAACCGGCGCTGCTTGCTGGATAGCGGATGATCTCTTTCAAAACCAGTTCAGGATTGATCCTCTGAATGGCCCGAGAGCGAGATTCGGGTTGGAAATGTCGCTGTCACAATAGCCGCTGATGCCGGACACTTGGCCCTTTTGGGAATACTGCCAAATCGTGTAGGCCGACCAGGGCGCCGGGACGTTTGGTTGCGGCGCGCTGGTGTATTCGGCAAGCCACAGCGGGTATTGAGAGAAGTCCGGGTTGCCAAGGCCGTTCCAGAAGCCGGGGCTCGTATAGATCATCGGCTTGACCCATAGAAGCTTCTCCAGAAGGTGGGTCATGGAGCCAAGCGCATGCACATACTCTGCCGGGCTGCTGCCGTCCATTTCCTCGCAGTCGATGGCAGGCGGAAGGTCTTTGCTGCGGTCATAGCCGACGCTTTTCAGGGCGGATACAAAGTTCTCGGCCTGTTGCAGGAAACTGTCTCGTGGCAGAAAGTAGTGATATGCGCCACTTGCGATGGCGGCATCCTGACAGCCGGCCCAATTGCCGGCGAATGTTGTGTCTGAGTATCCGGTGCCTTCCGTTGCCTTCAGGTAGGCAAAGGAGATGCCAGCCCCTGCAACGGCTTGCCAATCGATATCGCCCTGATAGTGGGATACGTCAATTCCGCTTTGTCCGGCAGCCATGGCCTCTCCCCCTCCCGCTTCGAACATTTCGACGGACGCAGGCGGGGAAGAAGTGTGAACCGGGTTCAGGGCAACGCGCGGAACCTGATCATCGCAATCGTTCCGGCGACAGGGCCTAGTGCCATGAGCACCATGACAATCGGCCAGCCGATGGCTCCAGCCAGCAGCGGGGTGGCCTGGACCGTGAAGAACGTCAGGGCAAAGCCGAGGGCTGTCTGCAAGGTGAGAAGGCTGCCGACCTTTTCCGGCGGAGAATGATCTGCGACAAGCGTTGAAAACTGTGCGGAATCAGGAAGTACTGAAGCGCCCCACAAAATCGCAAAAGCGAATGTCAGCCACGGAGGGCCGCCAAAACTCAATGCAGTCAGGAGCGCGCCGGAGCCGCTGATCACCATGGCATAAATCGCGATTCTGGCTTTGCCCGTACGGTCCGCAATCGGCCCTGCAACAACGCAGGCAATGCCGCCCGCGGCAATTGCACAAAAGGCCGTCAGCCTGCCCAGACTGGTCGCCTCGGAACCGGGCAATGTCGCAGCGTAGGACGCGGCAGATGCGACCCCGATCCAGGACCACATGGCGTAGAGTTCCCACATGTGCCCGAGATAACCGGCATTGGCCAGACGAACACGCTTGTTTGTCCAGGCCTCTGAAATGGTTCGGATGTCGAAACGGCTGGCCGAACTATGATGGGGCCCCAATCCGGTAAGCAAACAGGCGATCCCGCCAGCTGCGGCAGCCACCGAGGTTGCGGTTACAGCCCACCGCCATTCGGTTCCGCCGACATACGCCAAAAGATAGGGAGCGGCGGAACCGAGGGTGAAGGCTCCAATCAGGATTGAGACCAGAAACCCGCGATCCTTCAGGCCCCAGCCGACTACGATCTTCAGTCCGACCGGATAGACACCGGCTAGAAGGGCTCCTGTTGCAAAACGGGCAGCAATTGCCAGATTGCCCCCCGGTTGTGTCACAAGCAGAGATGCATTGGCCAGCGCCGCAAGGACCGCGCAAACGGCAAAAACCCTGCGCGGATCGATGCGGTCGGCAAGTCCGGAGATGGCTGAAAACAGTGCGCCGACAACAAATCCGGCCTGAACGGAGCTGGACATGGCCGCTTGCCGGGTGCTCGAGATATGCGATTCTGCAACCATGTCCGGCAATATCGCCGCTGACACAAACCACAGGCTCATTCCCGCCAGTTCGGCAAGCAACAGGATCGTGAGGGATGTAAACCGGGATCGGCCGGGATGTGGTGCTTCGTGATCAGACATCCAGGCTCAGCTCCTTGCGCAGCTTCTTGGTCAACTTGGCGGCAATGATCCGGTGGGCGGCCGAGATATAGGCCGCAAGGTCTTCGTCCGAAAGCGCGCCGGGTGTTTCCATCTGCACCCACTTGGCACGGGCGAGGTAGGGAGCGGGTATGAGCCCGTCTTGCTGGATCAGCATGTCATAGGACAGATCCGAACACTTGAACCCGTAACGCGGATGATCACCAGTTCCCCAACGTGAGCAAATCGCGAAAATCTTGCCACCGACTTTCCAGACGGATGCATTGCCCCACTGGACCACATTGGTTGTTGCCGGAAGCGATGCGCAGAACTGGTCGAATTTTTCAGGTGTCAAGGCGTGACCTTCGCAAGGGAGCTCGAAAGGTGTGACTGACGGGATCATGACGGCAACGTTGGAGCACGGCAAGGGTACAGGGTAGACGTACTTCAAGCCTGCCGGTCATTTTTTGCGCACTGTGATCGGGTTTCATGGCTGTCTCTTGAGCCTCAACATGGCAACAGTTCCGGCAGCCGGGCCGAGTGCCATGACGGCAAACATGACTGGCCAACCGGCAGCCTCTGCGCCAAGCGGTGTCACCTGCACCGCGAAAAAGGACAGGGAAAAGCCGAGCGCGGTTTGTATGGTCAAAAGGCTCCCGACTTTGCTTGCGGGGGCATGATCCGCGACCAGGGTGGAAAATTGCGCGGAATCCGGTTCAAGGGCGGCACCCCAGATGATAGCAAAGACGATGGTGAGCCAGGGTGGTCCGCCAAAACTGAAAGCTGTCAGAACGGCGAAGGAGCCACTTGTGATCATGGCAAGGATCGCAAGATTGATTTTGCCGATCCGGTTCGCGAAAGGGCCTGTCAGGAGACAGGCGATACCTCCGGCAGCAATCGCAGCGAATGCGGTCAGTCGGCCAAGTCCGTTTGCCTCCGCTTGCGGGAGTGTTGTTGCAAATGACGCGGCAGAGGCAACGCTGATCCAGGTCCACATGGCATAGAGTTCCCACATGTGTCCCAGATATCCGGCATAGGAGAGGCGAACATGGCGGTTTGTCCAGGCCTCCGCGATGGTTTTGATGTCAAACCGGCCTGCGCTGCTGTGATAGGGGCCCAATCCGATCCCGAGACACAGAACGCCGCCGATCAGGGCAGCGGTTGACGTGATGCCGACAGCCCAACGCCACTCCGCGCCGCCCAGATAGGCAATCAGGTAGGGGGCAGCCGATCCGAAGGTGAACGCGGCAATAAAGGCGGACACGAGGATGTTTCGATCCTTGAGGCCCCAACCAACAACAATCTTCATACCGACCGGATAAACGCCTGCCAGAAAAACACCCGTTGCGAAACGGGCCAGCACAGCGGGATTTCCGTCTGGCGACGTGATCAAAAGCGCGGCGTTCACCATGGCTGCACCGACGGCACTCATGGCGAAAAGTTTTCGTGGATCCATACGGTCCGCCAAACCCGCCAATGCAGAGAGGATCGCGCCGGCGACGAAACCGGCTGGCACAGCACTGGAAAGCGCGGCCTGCCGGGTTTTTGAGATTTCGAACTCGGCGATCAATTCGGGCAGGGTGGCAGCGGAGATGAACCACAAACTCATGCCCGCGACTTGCGCGAGCATCACGATCGTGAGCGAAAGAGTTTTGGACGGTTTCCGGTCTCGCTCATCCATCCAGGTGCAAGTCCTTGCGCAGTTTTTTGGCCAGCTTGGCGGCGGGAGCGGGTCCGGCTTGCTGGAACAGGGTATCGTCCGATTGGAAGACATTGGTCTTTGCCGGCAAAGATACGCAGCAAGTGTCAAGGTTCTTGGGGGTCAAAGCGGCGCCTTCGCAATGCTCGTCGAACGATGTGGTCAAGGATACCATGAAGGCGGTATAATGCCCGGGCAAGAGGGGAAGACCCCGGCCCTTCGAGAGTTGCCTGAATTTGCGCGGATTGGTGGCCTGTCCCCCAGAACTCTTCGGCATTTGGGTAAAGGGCTTTTCTCGGATCGTTGCGCGCGAGCGGGATGGACCCGCGCGGTGATCTCAGTCCAAACAGGAACAGAGGGTGGCTCATTTTCGGGCACCTGCAAATTATCAACATTTCTTTCTGATGGGTGCCAGTTTCGTATAGGATGACTTCAAAGCATTGTTTTTAATTTGAAAAAGATCTTTCATTCATGAAACAATCTCTCAATTGGCAGGATGTGAGCCTGTTTCTCTCGATTGCACGGCATGGTGGACTGGCCGGGGCCGCACGTGAAACCGGCTTGAGTGCGGCCACGCTGGGACGCCGGATGCTTGCGCTGGAAGAGGCGGTTAACCGGCGGCTCTTTGAACGGGGTGCAAGAGGATATGCCCTCACGGAGGCGGGCACCGACTTCTTGTCGCGTGCAGCTGACATGGAAAGCGCGGCGCGAACTATCGATGGCTGGTGTGACGGACAGGGCCTGAAGCCCCGGGTGCGAATATCGGCCGGGGACTGGACCATGCGTCTGATTATCGATCACGCCGACAGGATCTGGCAGCCGGAGGACATGTGGTCCCCGGAGTTCCTGTCAGACCTGAAACGGCGTGACATCGCCCGCAGGCAAGTTGACATTGGGATCCGGAATGCGCGGCCAACGGAGCCTTGGCTTGCCGGTCAGCGGGTTGGCCACGTGACTTTTTGCGTGTATCGGGCCGCCCGCTTTTCCGGGAGGTCAAGTGCTGGGTGGATTGGCTTGTCGGAGGATCAGGCGCAGTCCCCGACGGCGCAGTGGATAGAAACACTACATGGCCGCGATATTGTGGTCCGGGTCAACAATTCCTTCCACGCTGTTCACCTGATGCAGCGCCATAACCTGTTGATGCTCCTGCCCTGTTTTGTCGGCGATGCTTTCACCGAGTTCCAAAGGGTGGGAGAGCCGGTCAAAGACCTGACGACGGAACGCTGGCTGGTGCTTCATCAGGATGCGCGGTACAAACAGCCGATTCGGGAGGCTGCCAAGGCAATCGCCGGATTGCTAAAGGAAAATCCGCGTCTTGTATCGCATTGTCGCCAGCTTTCCCTCATACCGGAAAAACTTGACGACTTTACGGAAACTTGAATCCGGTTTCGGCAGACGCCATATTCAAAATTATCAAGGGGAAGGTCCCCAGCCTGAATGCCTCGGAAGGGTTCAGGAACAAGGTCGCTTTAAAAGGACTTTGAGAATGACACGCATGTCTGCGTTTTCCAGCCCGTTTATGCTCGGGTTCGATGATATTGAGCGGGTACTGGACCGTGTGTCCAAAGCCGCCAATGACGGTTATCCGCCTTACAACATCGAGCGTTTGCCGAAGAATGACGGACGTGGCGACGTGATCCGAATTACGCTGGCGGTCGCGGGGTTTACCCGTGAGCAGCTTGAGGTTTCTGTTGAAGAAAGCCAACTCGTTATCCGCGGGCGGCAAGAGGATGACAAGACAAGGGACTATTTGCACCGCGGAATTGCGGCCCGGCAGTTTCAACGTGCCTTTGTTCTTGCGGAAGGTATCGAAATCCTGGGTGCGGACCTGAAGGATGGTTTGTTGTCCATTGACCTTGCGCGCCCCGAACCTGAACGGGTTATCCGAAGAATAGAAATCTCCAGCGGCGAGTAACTCACTGCCGGAAAACAATTACGGAGATACTGATGCACGATCCAAACAGCCCCGCCATGGATTGGCGGGATCGGCCCCCTGTTGCCATGAGCAAGGATGCCTTGTGTGAACTCGGTTCCGGAACAGTCGGTTACATACGTCCGTTGAAGTCGGCCGAGCTTACACGGCTGTTTCCCGAAATGCCGCCGGTGCCCGAAGGCGTTACACTTTGGGCATTGCTCAATGCGGATGGAACCCCGATTCTCGTATCTGACAGCCGCGAAGCAGCACTTGCGAATGCCTTTCACCAGGAGCTTCGCATGGTGAGCCTGCACTGACGGCTGGCCACCTCCAGTTTGAAAAATACCGGCCGAAACCGGCCGGTATGTCCGCTTTCCAAGCTGTCGACTGGGAATGTAGGCCAATTTCAGGCCTATTGCGCAGCCGGAGTGCCAGCGAGCGTGCGCGAGGACCTTGCCCGAAGAGACGCTTGATCACCCGCCGTTGAATGTCCGGCACCCGCCATGGGATCACCTGCGGTCGGTGGCAGGGCAGGGGGCTTGCGCCAAGGCTGGCTCTTGAACCAGCTGACCACATAGGCAACGGCAACCAGGGCAAGACACCCCAGCAGGTTCGACAGGATCTGCGGTATCCATTCGCCGCGGCCCCAGATCATATCGCGCAGGATGCCGGCGGCTTGGGCAATGACAAGGCTTGCCATGAATACGGCGAGAGACTGTTGGCCGACTTTCTGCACGACACCGACAAAGCCGTCCCAGACGCGGCCATGACCAATCAAGCGCTGGCCATGTTTTCCGGCTACGACCCACGCCAGATAGGCAAGCGCGAGAAAATGAATGAACCGGAACAAGCCGAATTCGGTCTTGATCCAGAGCGGTTTGATAACGGCGCGAACGTCCTGGATCCACTCGACATTCAAATGAATCCGGAAATAGGCGAAGGGAACGGTGACGATCAGCACCGTCGCAGCAACAGCCATGAGTTTCCGGCTGACCGGCGGCGCGGGTATCCAGCCGCGCATGAAGGCAAAACCGGTAAAGAAAATCAGTTGCCAGGCAAACGGATTGAAGAACCAGGGCCGGTCGGACCAGGGTTCTGCGGGAAGATTCAATAATCCGAACTGTGCCAGCAGCCACAAACCGATCGACAGGGCGAAGGCGGCGCGCACCGACACCCTGGATGCCAGCATGATCACCGGTATCAATGCGAGGATCACCACATACATCGGCAGAATGTCGAAGTAGTTGGGCACCCACGTCAGTGTCAGGAAGGCGGGTAGGGTAACAGCTGTGTCCGTGTAGAGTTTCCAGATGTTTAGACTGCCGACATAATCCTGGGTGAGATCACAGCACTCTTGCAGGTAGTTGCTTTCGTGAAGCGCAACGAGCCCGGCGGCGATCACCAGAAACTGGCCGATATGAGCCCAGTAAACCTGCCACATGCGATGCAGTATACGGGCAGTACCCATGGCCATTCCGTGGATATCGAAGATCTTGCCGAAGGCGAGGGCCGAGGCCATGCCGGAGCAGAAAACAAAAATCTCCGTTGCGTCGGAGAAGCCGAAACGGGCTGGGATCCAAAGGCTCCACCAGTTCCAGGGCAAGTGTGCCATATAGATGATGAACATCCCGATGCCCCGATAAAAGTCGAGGCGGGGATCACGTGGTCTTTTCTGCGTAGGTTGCGCGTTCACTTTTCAAATCACTGCTAAGGCCGGTGTGGCCGCTTCCAAATGAAAAAGCGCCCGAGGGGCGCTGGTTGAAATCACGCGGGTGTTGCCCGCAAACGTTCGTCCTCCATGATCAAAGAGGCCTTGCGCATGCGCTCGCACACGGCGAGGCGCCTCTCCGCAAAGCTGTCAAATGCACCGCGCTTGTGCGCACGATCATGGAGCAAACCTTCCGCTTCGTCCGACAGCCCTGCACGCAGGGCGGCATCGATGGTGATCCGCTCAAACACATCGCGCTGGGCATGTGAGCCTCCAACCTGAAACAGGTCACCGCGCGCAGCGGTCAGCATGGTGTAGGCCGAGGCATAGTTGCCCAACCGGTATTGCTCCAGACCAGCTCCTGTCGAGACGCCCGCGTGCTTCGAGATCCGTGCCAGATCGCCTTGTTGCAAGGCCCGCTCGCGCAAGCTGGTCAGCAACCGTTCCGCGCCAAGCCGGCGGCCGCCATTCAAGAGAGCCAAGAGATAGTGCAGGTCTGCAAAGACATTGCAGCCGTCTTCCGCACGCTGGTCCGAGAGGTGTGCAAGTTCGTCCCATCGCCCGCCGACGTTTATGCCTTCGATTTCAAGCCGTGACAGGAGCGACGCGGCGTTGGAGATATCGCGGTAATCGTCGGTCTGATCCCGGCGGATTTCGGTATCATAAAGCACCAGTGCCTTGTCGGCGTCGCCCCGGTCCAGATACATCAGCGCCAGATGCCACCAGACATGATATCCGAAGTTATTGCAGTGTGCCCAGGATGCAGGCCGGCTTTCCAGCCAGGAGATGCCGTTCTCGGAATTCCCTGTCATGTCATGCACATGGGCAACTGCATGAAGACCCCAGGCATCGTCAGCGGCATGATCAAGGCCCTCACGCCCGGCGGCCTCTGCTGCCTTGTATTCTCCGGTTTCCTCCAAGGCGAAAGCCCGGCAGCCAAGAATGTATCCGTAGGCCGGGTGGTTGGCGTCATAGGATTTTGATACGGTTTCAATCGATCGGCGCATGCCGGTGGCGTCACCGAGCACAAACCGGATCGCGTGCACCATCTTGACCAGAAGAGCATCGTTCGGGGCTTTCACGAGCGCACTGTCGAGTATGTCGGCCGAACGGGAAGGCCAACCGTCCAGCCAGGCCCGCAATGCCTCGACAAAGGCCGTTTCGCGCCGGGTGATCGGCGCATTCTGTGCCGAGGCCACCGCCACCTTCCAGCACTGTTCTGCAGTCCCGATCAGTTCACGCCGTCCGAGAAGAAGGCAAAACAGCCCGCGCGCGGCATGGCCAAGCGCAAAGTCGGGATCTTCGGACAAGGCGGCTTCCAGATGGGCAGGCGTTGATTTGCCATGCGCCAAAAACCCAAGAGCGGTTTGATCCCAATGTGGTGCCACAGCTGCGGTTGCAGTGGTCAATTCATATCCAAACTGATCTGTTACCCGCATCCGGCCGCCTTTATTTCGCTGACTTGTCCTGCGATGCAAGAAAACGCAGGGCAATGTTGAACTGCAACACACAAAAAGGTGTTGTGTGTGTGTCGATTTCTTGCGCCAGAACACCATCAGGAAGGTTTCTGGCCGTATTTCGAAAAGGCGGTTGGACCTTAACAGGTTCCAACCGGAGAGTTAAGTAGAGCACATGCTTAAGCCATCACCAGTCTCGACCCAGAAAATTGTTCTTACTGGGGCAATGGCACTGCTTTTTGCGGTGACTGTGGCGGCTTTCCAAACAGGTGGTGCGCGCCAGGCATTCGCGGTTTTGATTGGCGGGTTCGCGGGCATATCCCTCTACCATGCAAGTTTCGGGTTTACGGCTGCGTGGCGGCGGATCGTTACCGAAAAACGCGGCGCGGGACTGCGCGCGCAATTTCTGCTCATTTTGTTGACAAGCCTGTTTTCCTTTCCGTTGATGGCCTGGGGTGCCAAGTTTGGCTGGCCGGTCGGGGGCTTTGTGTTTCCGTTTGGGGTGGCTGCGGCATTGGGCGCATTCATGTTTGGCATCGGCATGCAGCTTGGCGGTGGCTGTGGATCGGGCACATTATTCACCGTCGGGGGCGGCTCAACCCGAATGGTGGTAACGCTCGCCGCCTTCGTGCTCGGCTCGGTTCTGGCGACGGCACATTTGCACTTGTGGAACAGGTTGCCGTCCTTGCCCGCATATTCCCTTGTCGAGAATTTCGGGCCGCCGGCGGCTTTTGCGATCACGGCTTTGATCCTTGGTCTGATTGGAGCGATAACCATTTTCATCGAGCGGCGGGCCCATGGCAGCATTGCCCTGCCACTCAAGACCGTCTCCTATCTGCGGGGGCCGTGGTCGGTGGTGTTTGGAGCTCTAATGCTGGCGATTGCCGGTGTGCTGACATTCCTCGTCGTCGGCCGGCCTTGGGGGATCACATCCGCATTTGCTCTTTGGGGTGCAAAGATATTTCAAGCAGCCGGTGTCCCGGTCGACACATGGCCCTACTGGAGCTGGCAACCGAACGCCCTGAACAACAGTGTTTTCCACGACACGACATCGGTCATGGATTTCGGCGTTATCCTTGGCGCCATGCTGGCGGCCGCACTGGCAGGGCGCTTCGCGCCGGTCTGGCACTTGTCTCGCAGGGACGTTCTCACAGCGCTTGCCGGCGGACTGCTGATGGGATACGGCGCGCGGCTTGCCTATGGATGCAATATTGGCGCTTATCTTGGCGGGCTGGTATCTGGCTCATTGCACGGGTGGCTGTGGTTGCTCTTTGGTTTCGCAGGCAGTCTTGTCGGAACCCGGCTCAGGCTCGGGCTCGGAATGCGATGACATCACAGCGCGGCACACTGCTTTGTGAGGCAGGTGTGAACCCGAAGGCCTCATTCTGACAGAAATCCCGACCAGATATGAGAGCACATGGCAGGGTCAGGAGGTTCACATGCCCAAACACTATCTGATTTATCCGCTTCTTCTCGTCGCCTTGATTGTCGGCAGTTCGGCACTGGCAGAAGGTATCGAGCCACGAAAAGGCTGGCAGATCATCAACACGGACAAGAGTTTTCCGGCGCTGGTTGACAGCCTCGTAGCATCGGTCAAGGCGCAAAAGATGGGATTGGTGACGCAGGCGAGCGCTTCCGCCGGAGCCAAGGCTCAAGGGTACACAATTCCCGGAAACCGGGTCGTGGGCGTTTACCGGAATGACTATGCGCGCCGGATGCTGGAAGCTTCGATCGCGGCAGGGATTGAGGCGCCGATCCGGTTCTATGTGACCGAAAACAGCGATGGCACCGCAACGCTTTCCTGGAAAACACCAAGCTTTGTATTCGAACCCTACATGAATGAAGGCGGCGAGGCGTTGCAGCAGCTCGCGCAGGAACTCGATACCGTGTTTCAAGCGATAGCTGACGGGGCCGTGACTGGTACGAATTGATGCAAATTCACACTCGGTTGCTGCATTTTTGCACTTGCGGATCTGGTTTAGGCGCCTAACATTTTAACTGTGTTCAATAGCAAGAAAGGAGGTGTGCCCATGTCTAGTGAGTATCCGAATGCGGCCCAGGGATCTGGGCGGATTGGTTTGGTGCTGGAGCAGCCTCTGGCAGCGAAGTAATTCGCCGGGACATGTCCGGATTTCAGGTCGATTCGATCTCATGGGAGGGCCGCTCAGCGGCCCTCTTTGTTGTGATTGCTTGTTCAAATGAGTTGCCTGCCCGCTGTTTATATCCGGCCCACTTCCAGCACCGGGCCAGAAATCATCGCAAGAATCTCAAGCAACGGATTATAAAACGGTTCTGACATGAATCGAGGACGTAAGGCGGGCAGTGTCGGAAAACAAAGCCCATAGCAGTGCGGCCAAGACTTGGTTATGGACAGCCCGCGTTCAAGGAAGTTCCTTCCGAAAGCATGCCTGGGCAATCGTTCGGCGGACCGTCCGGTCCGCGCATTGAATCAACGACATTCCGGTCCGGAGCATCGCTTTCAACTGCGCCACCTTCGATCACCGTAACAGAATCCGGCCCGACAATCGCTTCTGTCGTTTGACTGCTTGATTGGCAGCCGCTCGTTCCAATAGCGGCAAAAAGTGCTCCCAGAAGCATCAGCGGAGTCTTCATAAGCCGGTGTCCCCTTTTCAACAGTGGTTTCACCACCGTAAAACGCTTTTCCGGCAAGGGCAATCGAAGTGGTTGCGGTTGATGTGAAAAGCTCTCCCAGAGTTCGTCAAGAATTCGGCTTTGTGGCGGGTCTTTAAAAATTTACCGATTGGTCAAAAAATTGATAATATTGCTAATGATCAGGATTCTTGTCTGACTCTTCCAGAGTGAACATATGACGGGCCGGAAAATTTTCAGCTGTTGCATTCCGTTTGCGTAACGTTATGCAACTTCTGATTTAAAGTGAGCGCTGGCATGGTTTTTTGGCCTTCTATCGTTTTTTAGGGGGTAATTGCTTAGACTTTTGGCTAGTCCATTAAAGCTCAGTTTCTTTTACTAGCTGATTTAATTGGCAAAAAAATATTTTGCCTGCTAACTATATGGACTTGAATTCCGACATAAAACTGAAATCCTCCCTTGCCAATGGAGTGCGCATAAGTTGCGGATACAAGGCAAGGGTGAGTGGTGATGAGTTTCTTTTTTCGTTTCGGGTCGGTTTTTGGAAGCCCGTGGGCCGATGAACTGGAGGGCTCCGAGTGGGCCGATTTCATTTTCGCGCTCGGTGGAAATGACAGTGTTTTCGGCGGCGATGGAAATGACCGGATTTTTGCCGGGCGCGGTGATGATGTCATCGCAGGTGGTGCCGGCAATGACTTCATTGCGGGAGGAAAAGGCTTTGACACTGCAACTTTCGAAGGATCGGTGCGCGACTACGGGGTTTCAGGGTATTCCGGTGTTGGCGGGCGCTTGATCGACCTGACTACGGTCTCACAGATCGCCGAAGATGGATCGGTCGTCGAGACCGATTGGCTCAACGGCGTCGAAGCGCTCTATTTCGAAGCGGACGATTACACCGCCTATCTCGATGGGCGCAACAATGCGGTTCTGGCCGAAAATGATGCGGCCGAAACCGATGAAGACACGGACCTGGTGCTGAACGCATCCGACTTGCTGGCAAATGATTTCGACTTTGACGGTGATGCGCTTGAAATCACGTCGGTAGAGGCAACCAGCGCGCTTGGGGCGGCAATCACGTTCGAAAACGGGCAACTTGTTTACAGCCCCTCCGGTCAGTTCGAGGATCTAAACGACGGCGAACAGGTTATCGATACGTTTACATATACCGTCAGCGACGGTCAGGGGGGCGAAACGACGGCTACCGTCAGCGTGACGGTTAACGGTCTGACGGACACGCCGGCGGTCGAGGCCCGGATCAACGAAATTCACTATGACAATGCGGGCACGGACACCGGAGAGTTCATCGAAATCCGGGTCACGGCCGGTGCCGATATCAGTGAATACGGCCTTGAACTCTATAATGGATCGAATGGTACGGTCTATAACAGCAACGAGCTTGTCTCGCTGACCAGGACCACCGACGGTACCTACGACTACTATGTGTGGGAGTTGCCCTCCAACGGCATCCAGAACGGCAGCCCGGACGGAATTGCATTGACCAAGGGAGCCGAGGTTGTCGAATTCCTCAGCTACGAGGGTACCTTAACCGCGACCGAAGGAACTGCGGCAGGGCTGACCTCAACCGATATTGGCGTCTCGGAAACCAGCTCGACAGAAGCCGGTCAGTCGCTACAACGCGCAGAGGACGGCAGCTGGAACGCGCCCGCAGCAGAAACGTCCGGTGCATCAAATGACGGTGGCAGCAGCTTCGACGGGGTTGTCATTAACGAAATCGCTGTCAGCACGTCCGGAACAGACTGGGAGTTTGTCGAGCTGTTTGGTGAGGCGGGCGCCTCGCTCGACGGATATGCGATCCTGCAAATCGACGGCAGTGGCGAGGTAACAAGTGTAATTGATCTTGATGGTCAGTTGGTCGGTGAAAACGGGTTCTTCCTTGCCTCCAGTGCTCAAGCCGAGACCACTTTCGGTCTAACAGGCGATCTGTCCTTTGCGGACAACACTTTGGCCAACGAAGCATCTTCGTTCCTTCTCGTCTCCGGTGTTGAGGCCGCACTTGGCGACGATCTTGATGCGGATGATGACGGTGTGCTCGAGTTTACGACGGGCGATGTGGTCGACTCTGTTGCTCTGACTGACGGCGGGGACAGCTTGCTCTACTCGGAAAATGTCGTCGGTCTCGATGGCTCTTTCCTCGCAGCCGGTGCAGCTCGGTCGACGGACGGCACCGGTGACTTCGCTGCAACCAGCTTTTCCGATTCCACGACCTATACGCCGACAGCTGGCGGCTCCGGGAACGATGGTGGAAGCGATGCAACGGCCCGCTACATTTCCGAAATCCAGGGGACAGGCTCGGCGAGCCTGCTGGTTGGAGAGTATGTCGTGGTCAGCGCCGTGGTGACCCAGATCACCGCAAACGGTTTCTACATTCAGGAAGAAGAATCCGATTATGACAGCGATGACCTCACATCCGAGGGCTTGTTCGTCTATACCGGTGGCGCGCCGGACGTAACCGTTGGGGATCTCGTCGAGGTCACTGGAACCGTTGAGGAGTTTTCGGGCGCGACGCAACTTTCCAACATCACATCGATTGTCACGGTCGGTACGGGCTATGCTCTACCGCCGCAAGTCGCGCTGGAACTGCCGTTCACCTCGACAACGAATCTCGAGCAGTATGAGGGAATGCGGGTTTCCCTGTCATCCGGTGACAACGAGGCGCCGCTCACAGTGATCGAGAACTTCAATTTTGATCGCTACGGAGATGTGACTATCAGTGCCGGCACCCAGGTTCAGCCGACCCAGTTGTACGATGCTCAAACCGAGGCCGATGAAATTGCCGCCTTGCAGGAGGCCAACGCCAACAACCGGATCGTTCTGGATGACGGCAATTCGAGCCAGAATCCGGACAGCTTCGGCTATGTTCCCGCCAATGTTGGGGATGACGGGGATGGTGTTCTGGACAGCGGCGACAGTTTCTCTGACGCTGGTCCGACGCTGCGGCTTGGAACCGAAATCATCGAGCCGGTTGACGGTGTGATTACCGAAGGCCAAGGCGACTACCGTTTGGTGGTCGATGGTCAGCTGACGATCGATGAAACCACCAATTCCGGTGCCCGGGAGGCTACGCCGGAAGACGTCGGCGGCTCGATCCAGGTCGCCAGCTTCAACGTGTTGAACTACTTCACCACGATTGATGAATCCGGAGCTGGAACGGGGCCGAGCGGCACGCTGGACCCGCGCGGCGCAGACAGTGCGGAAGAGCTGGTTCGCCAGACCGACAAGCTGGTGAATGCGCTGACCGCGACAGGCGCGGAAGTATATGCCCTGCAAGAGCTGGAAAACAACGGCTTTGGCGAGGGCTCGGCGATTGCCAACCTCGTGGATGCCCTTAACGCCAAAGCGGAAGAGCTCGGCTCGGGCGCTGTCTATGCATATGTCGATCCGGCTGAACTTGGCGAGACCGGTTTCCTTGGAACCGATGCCATTACGACCGGCATCATCTATGACACCACCAAAGTCAGCCTTGTTTATGCCGATTACCTGGAGTTCGAGGAAGCCTCCTCGGCAGAGACGTTTGCAGTTGCCGAGTCCTTGCACCCATATGTGTCCTCGTCGGATCAACTCGATGACAATCAGCGGAACCGGCCTTCGGTTGCAGCAACTTTCGAGGAGATCGAGTCTGGCGAAACCTTCACGGTTGTCTCGAACCACTTCAAGTCGAAAGGCGACAGTGGCCTTGAAGATCTGGCTGAAGCCGTTCAGTCCGCACTGGATGCAAACCAAATCCCAGAGGACGAGATCGCAAGTGTCGAAGCCGCTCTCGAAGCGTTGGTCACCGACCCGAACTACGACACAGGCAATGGTCAAGGCTACTGGAACCAGGTTCGGACCGATGCGGCCAGCGAACTGACCGCTTGGCTGGAAGGCGATTATACGGAGGCTCTTGCCGGGATCGGGGTGAGCGATGACGACTTCCTGGTGCTTGGTGACTTCAATGCCTATGCACAGGAAGACCCGGTGCAGTCGGTGCGTGATGATGCGGGTTACACGGATCTGATCGACACTTATATCGGTCAGGACGAGGCTTACAGCTACGTGTTCGACGGGCAGCGCGGTACGTTGGATCAGGCTCTGGCGTCCGATAGTCTCTCCGATCAGGTCACAGGCCTCACCGAATGGCATATCAATGCGGACGAACCGGATCTGTTGAGCTACGACAACAGCTTCACCGACTCGGCCTTCTATGATGACGGTGTATTCGCCGCATCTGATCACGACCCGCTGATCGTCGGTCTGGATCTGACAGACGATGGTTCAAACCTGATCTGATTGCGATCCAGGAAAAAACGAACGGCGGCTTCCGGCCGCCGTTCTTGTTCGGGCCCGAAAAGTCAGGCCCGGAGCTTCCGTGTGAGGGGCGTCAGATCAATCCGACGGCCTTGCGAACGCCTTCATCGCGCAGCGAGCAATCCGTTCCTAGGTAAGCGTCGCCTGCTTCGGTTGCCAACCATGAAATTGCTTCGCCAACCCAGCCGGCCGGAATATGGACGCTCGGGTCGAGCTGGCTGACAGGGTTGATACCGGAGGCCTTGATCTGGACCTGCATTTCGGTCGCAACCGTGCCGGGGCTGAGGCCCATCACGCGAATTCCCTTCTCCCGCCATTCCTTGTCGGCGCAGCGTGTCAAGGACAGGACCGCTGCTTTGGAAGCGCAGTAATGGCTCCAGCCTTCCAGGGCACCGGTTGCTGCGCCTGAACTGATGTTGATGATCGTTCCGCTTTTTTGCTTCAACATCGGCTCCACTGCTGCCCGCAGACCGTGGTAAACGCCCTTTACGTTGATATCGATAACCTTGTCCCAATCACTTGGCTTGCTGGTTTCAAGTCGGCTCACCGGTTCGATCACGCCCGCATTATTGACCAGAATATCAAGTCGGCCCAATCGGGACAAAGCAAGGGAAACTGCGGCTTCGACATCATCATACTTGCTGACATCGCAAGAGATCGCTTCCGCATGCCCCCCCTCGTCGCAAATTTCCTGGGCGATGCGTTCGATATCTGTCGTGCTCCGGGCCGCCAGAACAACCGAAGCGCCTGACTTTGTGAGACTGCGGACGGCAGCTTCACCAATTCCACGGCTTGCACCCGTTACAAGGGCCACTTTTCCCGAGTGGTCAAACATTCAAGGTCCTTTCGTTCGAAGCCCTGGCTTTGAAATCTGGTCGACCTTAATCCCCGGAACGGTCCTTGGGGAACAAAGCGATGACCGGAATGGACAGTTTTCTTCCAATCGTAGCTGTCTTGCAGCAGTTGAGCGCACTCGGTCTCCACCCTCTTGGATCGATTGTGGAGAATTTGGCGATCGCTTTGTCTTTTCTCAACAGCATGAAGGGATGGTAAAGAACCGTGTCGCTGGGTGACCCGTTAAAGCGGACCAGATCCTGATACCCGTAATGGAACTTGACGAGAAACATGACTGAAGAGCGAACCGTTAAAACCGATCAAACCGCCGGGTCATCGGAACCGGTGTCCAAGGACAGCGGCCATACGCTCATGGAGGACCTGCAGCAGGCGCTGCGGCAGCTCTATTTCGGGTCGTCAACACGGGCCAAGATCTGGCGTTATGCGCTGTTGGTTTTTGATATCGTGACGATTGGCTATTTCATTGTATCGGCCATGATCGATCCGGATCGTGTCTATCACGATATCGACTATGTCATTGCTGGCGTTTTGTTTCTTGACTACGCCGCCCGCCTGATCGCCGCGCCCCGCCCCTGGAGATATGTCGGCAGTTTCACCTCGATTGCGGATGTCATCGTGATCGTTTCGCTGGTCATACCGGCGCTGATGGAAAACTTCGGGTTCCTGCGTGTGGTGCGGATGCTGCGTTTGATGCGGTCCTACCACCTCTTGAAGGAATTGCGGGATGCCTCGAAATGGTTTCGCCGGAACGAGGAGATATTTCAGTCGGCGGTCAATCTGATCGTGTTCATCTTCGTCGTAACGGCGGTGGTGTTTGTGGTCGAACACGACCGGAACGCCAACATCAACAACTATATGGATGCGCTCTATTTCACCGTCACAACGCTGACAACCACCGGGTTTGGCGATATTACCATGACCGACACGGTGGGCCGGATCATGACCGTGGTGATCATGATTTTCGGTGTGGCCTTGTTCCTGCGGCTGGTCCAGACGATTTTCCGCCCTTCGAAAGTCAATCTGCCGTGCCCCGATTGCGGTCTCAGCCGCCATGATCCGGATGCTGTCCATTGCAAGCATTGCGGCCGGGTTCTGAATATTCCAACCGAAGGCGACTGGACTTAAGCTGGACTGTGCCGTTCCTGCAGCGAGTTTGAAAATCAGTTCGTTTGGAAGTGTTGCTGCGTGTCCGGGCTTGAGCAAATTCCCGTGAGCGTCTTGAACTGAGTGTACCCGGCCATACTGTGAGCACCGGTCTTGGTGTTTGTGCTGTCGGAGGTTTCGCATGGCAGGTCGTTTTCTCGTCGCGGTCTTTTTCTCCTTCTTCAGTATTCTCGGGGGAACATCGTTTGCCAACGCGGAAAAGTGCGGCGGCGAGAAGCCCTGCAAGGTTGCCGACGGCGAGTACTTCATCCACCTGCCTCCCGGTATCCAGCCAGGTGAAGGGGTCGGGGCGATTTTCTTTGTCCATGGCTACAAGGGGAGCGGGCTCAATGAAATCCGGAACAAGAGCTTCCTGAAAATGGCCGATGACCTTGGCGTTGCCTTCGTTGCGGTCAACGGCATCGAGGGAACCTGGTCCTTCCCGAATGCGCCGCGGGCCTTGCGTAACGAGTTTCAGTATTTTGATGAGGTCATCGACAGCGTGGTGGCGAGCTTTCCGGTCAACCGCAACCGGATCATGCTGAGCGGCTTTTCGTCCGGCGCCTTTGTGACCTGGTACATGGCCTGCGACAACTCGGAACGCTTTGCCGGATATGCCCCGATCGCCGGAGCCTTTTGGAAACCGTTGCCGGATCAATGCGCCACCAAGACACCCTACCTTTTTCATGTCCACGGTACGCAAGACAAGACCGTTCCCTTTGGCGGGCGCCCGCTGGGCGGCGGACGCTGGCACCAAGGCGATGTCATGGAGAGCTTCAATGTCTGGCTTCGCCGGGACGGGCTGACCGAAACCTCGTCAAACACCTATGATGACGGCGAACTTTCCTGCGAGAGCTGGACACCGGAACAGGGGTTTCTGGAACTGTGCCTGCATCAGGGAGGCCATAGCGTGAAAGCCGACTGGATCAAACGTGCCTGGCTTGCGCTTGTCCAAAAGCGGGACTGGCAACAGAAGAAATCCTGAGCCAGTGCTGTCAAGCTTGCGGCCGGACTCTGACGCAATGGTGAGTGCACGTGATCGTTGCCGGGCGTTTTCCGGTTGACCCGATCACCGGCTTTGTGTCCTCTACCAACGATCAGTTTGAGGATGAAAAGTGACTGAAACGCCTGTCAAAAATGGCGCTCTCGATGGTCTGGTCGTACTTGATTTGTCGCGTATTCTGGCCGGGCCGACATGTACGCAGATCCTTGGGGACCTGGGAGCGGAAGTCATCAAGATCGAGCGGCCTGGGCGGGGCGACGACACGCGCGGTTGGGGGCCGCCTTTCCTGAAGGACCGGGACGGACAGGAAACCGCCGAAAGCGCCTACTATCTCTCCTCGAACCGGAACAAGGCATCGGTCGCCATCGACCTGTCGACTGCGGAGGGCCAGGACCTGATCCGCAAGCTGGCAGGCAAGGCGGATATTCTGGTTGAGAATTTCAAGGTCGGGGATCTGAAGCGGCGCGGTCTCGACTATGAGACGCTTGCAGGGCAAAATCCCGCATTGATCTATTGTTCGATCACCGGTTTCGGCCAGACCGGGCCTTATGCCCATCGCGCTGGCTATGATTTCCTGATCCAGGGGATGGGCGGGATCATGTCTCTGACGGGATTTCCGGACGAAGAAGGCGGAACGCCCACCAAGACCGGCGTCGGGATAGCAGATGTCATGTGCGGGATGTATGCGTCGGTTTCGATTCTCGCGGCACTCAATCACCGGACCAGGACCGGCAAGGGACAGCATATCGACATGTCGCTTTTTGATGCCCAGGTCTCGTGGCTGATCAATCAGGGGGCGGCACATCTCGTTTCGGGCGAGGTGCCCGGGCGGCTTGGCAACGGGCATCCGACAATTGTTCCGTATGAGACATTTCCGGCCGAGGATGGCCCGTTCATTCTCGCGGTCGGCAATGACAGCCAGTTTGAGAGGTTCTGTGCAATTGCAGGCGCTCCGGAACTTGCCGGGGATCCGAGATTTGCCCGCAACGCGGACCGCGTCCGGAACCGGAAAGTGCTCGTCCCGATCATCCGCAAGCTGACAATTCACAAGCCGGCAGCCGACTGGATCAGGCTTTTGGAAGAAGCTGGTGTGCCCTGCGGCCCGGTCAACGATCTGGGCGCGGTTTTCAGCGACCCGCATACATTGGCGCGCAATCTCCGTATCACGCTGCCCCATCCCTTGAGCGGTTCGGTGGATCTGATCGGTTCACCGATCAAGATGAGCGACACACCGGTTCAATACAAAGCCGCACCGCCGTGTCTCGGGGCTGATACCGGCAACATCCTGCACCGCCATTTGGGGCTGGGAGCTGACCAGCTCGACGCGCTCGCAAGCCGCGGTATCATTCAGAAGACCTCTACTCCCGACAAGATTTAAGGACCCCCGCCCATGACCACCGGCGCCGATATCATCGCTGGCAAACTGCACGCGGCCGGATGCCGCCACGCCTTCGGGATCCCCGGTGGTGAGGTGCTTGCGCTGATGGACAGTCTGGACCGGGCCGGTTTGCGTTTTGTTCTGGTCAAGCACGAAAACGCGGGCGGGTTCATGGCCGAGGGCGGCTGGCATGCGGACGGCGCGCCGGGCGTTTTGCTGGCGACAATCGGACCGGGGGCAGCCAACGCCATCAATGTGGTTGCCAATGCCTGGCAGGACCGTGTGCCCTTGGTGTTTCTGACCGGTTGCGTCGATGACGCGGAGGCGGAAAGCTATACCCATCAGGTTTTTGATCATCAGCAGCTGCTGCGTCCGATCGTGAAGGCGAGCTTTTCGGCGAGGCTCGGTGCGCTCGACGTCATGATGGAAAAGGCGCTGGCAATTGCGCTTGATGGCCAGCCGGGGCCGGTTCACATCGACGTGCCGATCAGGGTCGCGGAAAGCAAAACCGGTGAACCCTGGTCTGAAACTTTCGCCAGCCGTCCAACGGCTGTTTTAGCTGCGGGCGGGCCCGATCTGGACGCTGCAAGGATCCTGTTTGCATCGGCGGAACGGCCGGTCGTCATTGCCGGTGTCGATGCGGTGAATGAAGCGGCCGGGGCGGAGATTACGTCTCTTTGCAAGTCTTTCCGGATCCCGCTTGTGACGACCTACAAGGGCAAGGGCTTGATGCCCGAATCCGATCCGCTGGCGCTGGGCGGGGCCGGATTGTCTCCCAAAGCGGACGACATTCTGCTCCCCTTCATCAATCAGAGTGACTGTATCCTGTTGCTTGGCTATGACCCGATCGAGATGCGGATCAACTGGCGCAATCCCTGGCCGGATGCGGCACCGGTTATTGATGTGACCCCGGTCTTGCGAACCCATGGCATGCATGCCGCACGCGTGAGTCTGCGCAGTCATATCCGGCCAGCGGTTGAAGCGCTTGCGGCGGCCCGGCCCCGGAGCATGCCCAGTTGGCCGGACGGAAAGCCGTCGGAAACGCGCGGAAAGCTGAAATCCAGTTTCGCGCCGGAGCCGGAGGGCTGGGGTCCCGCAACGGCCTTTCACGTCCTGCGCAATGTCATGCCATTCGAAACCGTTGTCAGCGCCGACAGCGGGGCGCACCGGATCCTGGCCAGCCAGATCTGGGAGTGTGACCAGACGCGCGGCATGATCCAGTCGTCGGCCCTGTGCACCATGGGCTGTGCGGTTCCACTTGCCATGGGGCACCGGCTGGTCGATGCGAAACGTCCGGTGCTGGCCTTTGTCGGCGATGCCGGGCTCGAAATGTGCCTGGGGGAACTCTCGACCTTGCGCGATCTCAAGCTTCCGGTGATCATTTGCGTCATGGTCGATACGTCGCTGGCGCTGATCGAACTCAAGCAGCGCAAGAGCCAGAGGCCGAATGTGGGGGTCGATTTTGGCGAAACCGATTTCCCGGCAGTCGCGCGGGCTTACGGCGGGCATGGGGTCTGGATCGACAACACGGCAGATCTTGAGACTGAAGCGCTGGCTGCCCTCAAGCGGGACGGCTTTACGTTGCTTGCCTGCCGGATTTCGAACCGCTCCTATGACGGTAAATTTTGACGGCTTAATTAACTGCAATGATTGACAGGTGACGTTTTGGGTAGACCTCGCCAACGCACCTGGAATATGTTGCACCCGCGAAGTGAAGTTGGCGTCTGAAAAAGCCAACCGCGGGAGGATTGGAATATGCAGATCTGCTCCACAAAGGGAGCGATCCGTGACGTGGTCAGGGACTGGAAGCGGAACGGTGAGACGGTTGGTCTGGTGCCGACCATGGGCTTTTTGCACGAGGGGCATCTGTCGCTTGTACGGCGGGCAAAAGCCGAGTGTGATCGTGTTGTGGTATCCGTTTTTGTAAACCCGACACAGTTCGGGCCGAACGAGGACCTTGAGACCTATCCGCGGGACGAGCAGCGCGACCTGAGACTTCTGGAAGCCGAAGGCGTGGATGCGGTGTTCATGCCGGATGTTGACGAGATGTATGCTGGCGTTGGCGACACCCATGTCGAAGTGCCGGGTCTCTCGGGCATTTTGCAGGGGGCCCTCCGGCCCGGACACTTTCGTGGTGTTGCGACCGTCGTGACCAAACTCTTCAATATTGTCGGCCCCGACAAGGCGGTCTTCGGGGAAAAGGACTATCAGCAGCTGGCCATGATCCGCCAGATGGTGAACGACCTCGATATGTCGGTGGAAGTGATTGGAAATCCGACGGTTCGTGAACCTGACGGCCTGGCGATGTCCTCGCGCAATGTCCGTTTGAGCCCGGACCACCGCGCCCAGGCCGTTGCGCTGAACCGCTCGCTCAAAGCCGCGCAAGACTGTGCGCTATCAACGTCTGATCTTACTGAAATAGACCGGGTGATCCGGGCGGCGCTTGCAAAGGCGCCGGATGCCGAAGTCAGAAGCGTCGACATTCGAGATGCCAAAACGCTTGCCGAACTGTCCGGCAATCTGGTTGCGGATGCCGTCGTGTTGCTGGTTGTCCGGTTCGGACCGGTTGTTCTGATCGACCAGAAAGTGATCAGCCCCTCGCATCCGGCACCTTAAGCCGAACGTTTTTTGCTTTTCCTGAAAGGAATGCCTCATGAGCACGCAGAAACCAGTCCGCCGCATCACGGTGCCGCAAATCGCAGCGCGAAAGGGTGGCGAGCCCATCGTTTCGTTGACGTCCTACCACGCCCACACGGCTGCGATTGTCGACAAGTATGCGGATTTCATTCTGGTTGGCGACAGCCTAGGCATGGTCATGCATGGCATGGAAACCACCGTGGGTGTGCCGCTTGATCTGATGATCATGCATGGCCAGGCGGTGGTACGCGGGACCCGGCGGGCCTTGATCGTTGTCGACATGCCGTTCGGCACCTATGAGGAAAGCCCGTCCGTCGCCTTCCGCAATGCAGCGCGGGTCATGAAGGAGACTTCCTGCGGGGCCGTGAAGCTGGAGGGTGGCAAGCGGATGGCAGAAACCATTCGCTATTTGACCGAGCGCGGCATCCCGGTGATGGCCCATATCGGGCTGACACCGCAGTCAAGCCATGTGATGGGAGGCTTCAAGACCCAGGGGCGTCAGGAAGACAGCTGGCCGCTTCATGAAGAAGACGCGCGTGTTGTTGCCGAAGCTGGCGCGTTTGCGGTTGTTGTGGAAGGCATGGTCGAGCCTCTTGCGGCGCGTATTACCAAGCAGATCGATATTCCGACCATCGGTATTGGTGCTTCAGCCGAATGTGATGGCCAGATCCTGGTTCTGGAGGACATGCTGGGTCTGAACGACCAGCCGCCGAAATTCGTCAAGGTTTACGGGGATTTGGGGCAGCAAATCGAATCCGCTGTCAAATCCTACGCCGAAGAGGTGCGCGACCGCAGCTTCCCGGACGAGGCCCATATTTACCGGTAAACAATGGCGGTATGACCTTAGAGCCCTAGTTGATCGCGGGGTGACAGTTGCAGGGAAGGAATGAAGGGATGACGGATTGGTTCAGGACGGCCCGGCGTTCCTTCCTTGCGGCGACCCTGTGCACTTTGGCCGCTGTTGCGCTCTTGACCCCATCCGCGCAAGCTTCCTGGAAGGATTGGGCGGCGGGGGATGTTGAGAACGAGGTTGCAGCTGGCCGGATCTGGTCTGTCGCCGATCAGGTTTTCCTGTCGCCTGAAGAACTGATTTCCCGGTTGTCAGAGGCGCGGTTTGTGCTTCTGGGTGAAGTCCACGACAATCCTGACCATCACCAGCTGCAAGGATACCTGATCGGCCGCATCGCGCCTAACCAGCGTCCGGCAGTCGTGATGGAAATGCTGAGCGAGGATCAGGAGGAGGCCCTTTCGGTTTTTGACCAGCTTGGCGAAAAGTCTTCCGGCATATTTGCCGAGCAGGTGGATTGGGCCGGGAGCGGGTGGCCGGGCTTTGATCTTTACCGCCCGGTTGTCGACGCAGCCCTTGCGCGGAATGTCAGCATATCGGCTGGTTTGCCCGGACGGCAGGCGACGCGGTCGGTCTCGGCGGCGGGACTGGTGGCGCTGGATGGTGGCGAACGGGCGCGCCTCGGCCTCACCGATCCACTTTCTCCGAGACAAGCAGCAGGCTTGCGTGCCGAAATCATGGCCTCTCACTGCGATCTGTTGCCGGTCGAAGCGATCCCGAACATGAGTGCTGTTCAGCGGTTCCGGGATGCATATCTCGCCGACGCTCTGCGGCAGACGCCAGCCACGGGTCCGGCGGTGCTGGTTGCAGGCAAAGGCCATGTGCGCAAGGACCGGGGCGTTCCGAGATATCTGAAAGACGCGAACGGCTCCGTGGCAACCGTGATGTTTGAGGAAGTGCCGGAAAACACTACGCTTGCAGCCGTTGCAGGTCTGTTTCCGCGGGACACACCCGCCGATTATATCTGGCTGACACGATCAATTGAGAGGGACGATCCGTGTTTGGCCTTGAAGAACCGTTTCAGCGGTTCAGGGAAGCCATAATTCGGGCACTTGGTATAAGACGCAATGCTGTTTGCCAATGGTCTGTCCGGCCTAGAGTTGGGTCAGACTCCTGAGAAAGGCGTTGCGGGCCGGTGGCAAACTGTTGATTGCCATGGCGGCAGCATAGACCAATGCCTTGTTCCAGGGGGCGTGTGATGTGATCAGTTTGCGGGCCGCCTCGGTCTTTTGAAGAATGCGTTTGCCTTCCCGGTGTCTGGCATCCGAATACTCCGGAACCGTTCCTTCCGCGATGGCCTTTCCAGCAGCAACAGCATCGGCGATCCCGAGATTCATGCCCCGTCCACCCACGGGCGAATGGCAGTGGGCGGCGTCACCGGCGAGGAGAACCCGTCCCCTCACATAGCTCTCAGCTTGACGTACCGAAATCGTAAAGGTCGCGGTGCGGCGGATATTGATGATGGGCAAGGGCGCACTGAGCGCAGCCAGTGCATCCGGTGTTGCCGAGACGACCCGAACCCGGTGTTTTTCCATGGGTAGTGTAATGACAACGGAGCCACTTCTACCGTGCAATTGAATGTTCACGCGGTCTGAATCGAAATCTTCTGCAAGGTCGACATCGGCGATCGACCAGACTTCGGGCAAATCATACCCCGGATAGCCGATCCCGAGGCTCTTCCGGCATTTTGAATGAATACCATCGGCGGCGACAACCCAGTCATGACTTTCTGTCGTGCCGTCCGAGAAGGTCACGGTCGCTGTGCTCTCATCGGTTGCGATGTTCTCTACCGAAACTCCGTATTCGACCTCAACGCCCTTTGCGGCCAGTGTCTCCCGCAAAATTTCCTCGGTTCGGTCCTGCGGCAATCCCAGGATCATCTGGTCCTTGAAACCGGATGCACCGATGTCCAGCTGCATCAGCCTCTTTTTGCCCCAATACAGGTCGACCTTCTGAAGGTGCATTGCTTCCATGATGATGGCATCCGCAGCGCCAAGAGGTCTCAGCGCGTCAATGGTTGACGGCGTGATTCCGATTGCGCGGGAAAGTTCCGAGGCTTTTGTACGCTGCTCGACAATCCGGCAGGACAGGCCGTGGCTTGCGAGTTGAAGGGCAGCGCTCAATCCGGTCGGACCGGCTCCGACAATCAGGGTCTTCATGACCGTATCCTTCAGCATTAGCATTGGCCAGCCATGCGGTTATGGCCGGGGTTGGCAAAAACATGCGCATGCAAAAGACACCCGCACAATTGGTACGGAGACGCAGACAGGTTTCTTGCCTTGCCAGCCCCGGTTTTGTCTTTCCGAAGGTTCGCCCTTGATGGTCGGCACAATTGCAGCTCTTGTAAAGGCGGCGGGGTTTTGGTGGCGACGAAAGCGGGCAGGGAGGCTGCAAGGGAAGTGTTTGAGCCGGGCAAAGATGTACCAAAAAACTCTTTCGGCATATTGTTGGCACTTTTACGGATAAATAAGCCACAATTGACTGTCCTCCTGACCCAGATCGTCTCCATGCGCCGTATCCTGATTTGCCTTCCGAATACGATTGCGGGCCGCTTCCTGCTGGCTGCCGTTTTCCTTTACAGTCTTGCCAGCCAGCCGGCCTTGGCGACGCCTGAGCTTGTCTTTGATCTGGATACGCAGGCCGTGCTTCATGCCACGGAGGCGGGAGATCCCTGGTATCCCGCGTCAACCACGAAACTGATGACCGCCCTTGTTGCCTTCAAGGCTCTGGCAAACAAAGAAATTGGCCCCGACACGCCGGTTCTGATGTCGAAGCGGGCGATGAGCCAGAAGTCACTTCAATCCGGTTTGTCCGCGGGGCGGGTGATGACCGTGGAGGATGCGCTTTACGCCGTCCTCGTCGGCTCGGCCAATGATGTTGCGGTGGCACTCGCCGAAAGGGTTGCCGGATCAGAGCAAGCCTTTGTCCAGCGCATGAATGCCGAGGCATCAAACCTCGGAATGACCGCGACCCATTTTGAGAATGCGAACGGCCTGCATCATCCGGAGCAACAGACTTCGGCGCGCGATCTCGGTATCTTGGCGATGAGCATCTATCAGCAATTTCCGGAGCACCGTCCGATCTTCAAGACCTCGAAGGTCGTGATCGACGGCGAGGAACTAACCTCCAAGAATGCTTTGCTCACGCGATTTCAGGGGACACTGGGCATGAAAACCGGCTTCTTGTGTTCTTCCGGACGGAATATTGTCGCGCTCGCCGAACGGGGGCAACGTCATTTGATGGTGGTGGTGCTAGGCGCAACCACGGACCGGGAGCGCGGGCAGCGCGCCGCAATGCTCCTTTCGCAGGCCTTTGACGGCCGCTTGAATACAATTGGGCAATCGGTTGGGGCGCTCCAAAACAACCTCGGAACATCCCCACAAGACATGCGCATGCGCGTTTGCAGCAATCAAAGTGCGGCTTATGAGGCGCAGCAAAACAAGCTATATCCGATGGGTCTGCGCGGACACAGAGGCTATTTGTCGAGCCCCACTGCCGATATCAGTCATGAAATCCGGACCTGGCAGATGGCGCCTGAGGTGAATGTGCCAGCACCCCGGGCCAAACCGGGAATTTTGATCGAGAAAAGCGGTCTGCCGGAAGGGCAGGGCGGATGGGGCGCATTTAGGCCAATGCCCAAACCGGTCTCTGGAGAAGGTTGACAGACTGCAGATTTGCAAAAAAAAGCCGGAGAAAACCGGCGAGAGGGGTGTGCCTGAAGCGATAATCCTATTGCGTAGGTGCTTCCAATTCCCCCGTGCTTACAAAGCCGCAGGAAATCACAGGAAATAAAATGGCGGAGGGAAAGCGATACGCAAAAACTCCGCTCAGCGGGCAGGTTCAAATCCCGACCACCTGCCACGTTTCTCCAAGAATAGCGTCCGATACGATTGCTTCCTCGCGCTCTCGCCGGGCGCGTTGAAGGTTTTTTGCGGCCGCGGCTCCTTTGCGCAGCGCGCCTCAAAACACTGACTTGCCTCTCTTTTTTCTTTCACGCCTTCGTCCCGCTACAACCGCTGTGAGTTGCGAAGAAGGAGACGATGATGAAACCAACCTGCTTGAATCAGAAAGAACTGGCAGAACGCTGGACGATTTCGCACCGCACCTTGGAGCGTTGGCGGTGGGCTCGACATCGACCTGCGCCATGACGGGCTCGGGGCGCTGGCGAGCCTGATGACGCCCGCGCAGGAGGATGCCGCCTGATGCCTGCGAACGACACGATTCGCGTCCACATCCCGCTCACGGTCCGCAAACGCGGCGGGCGGCCACGCATCCTGCCGCCGAAGGACGTCGAGACGCCGGACCCGCCGCCGGGACAGGATCCCCGCGTGCTGCGCGCCATTGGCCGGGCATGGGCATGGCGGCAGCGGATGGAGCGCGGCGAGGTCACCACCATCGCCGATCTCGCGGCCGAAGAAGGGCTCCGATGCTGCGACGACGACGAGATAGCAGTGTTGTATCAGATAGGCTGCCAGCCCTTCACGCGCCGCTTCTGAAAGGTTCGACAATTCGCCCCAAAAGTACCGGGCGTTTTCGTGCACCCGACGGCGTGTGTCAGCGAGCCCCGCCGGATCTTTCGCAACCAGGTCGATAACCGCGCCGTCCTTCTGCACATGATCACGAAAGAAATCTCGATCCCGCGGGCGTAGAGTGAGCCGGAAATGGTCGGCTCTGCCTGTGATCGTGCTTCCCCTCTGCCATATGAACCGGTTCAGTTCATCCCGGATCTCCGCGGACTTGGCCATGTCGCGCAGCACCGCCAGAAGGATCGTCAGCGTTGTCAGTCGTTGCTGGCCATCGACCACGTCTGCTTCTGGCTGCGACGCATCCTTGATCAGCACAATGCTTCCGAGGAAATAAGGAACCGCTTCCTGGTTTGACTCTGGCTGCGCGGCGAGAATGTCGTCCAGCAACTCACTGGCTTGATCTTCCGTCCACGAATACGGACGCTGGTAGGGCGGGATCGAATAGACGAAATCGTCGGAGAAGATTTTCTCCAAGCGATACTCTTCAGCTTTCAAAGACGTGGCCATCACTGCTCTCTTGGTCACAATATTGTCGGCCGACTAACCCACCCGACGGCGTGACGCTTGGCCGAGTGGGACGGGCACTGTGCATCCCTTGATAAGTGGAAGATCACTGTTTCTCCAACGTTTTCCGGCCTCGAACCCTGCCAAGTGCCGTCATCGGCACGCGTTCCACTACCAGCAACCACATCGGCTACGCCTCCTGCATGTTCGGTCTCTGTCTCGCTCGACAGCGATGGAAACAGGGCACGCAGTTTTGGCGGGGTTGTATGTCAGGTCATTGGAAAGATGAAGAAATTTTCGACCGAACCGAAATCAGCGCGGTTCGCCCGACCAGAGACGAGAGGCCATTCAGAGACGGAAAACGCTGCGCACCCGAGTCTCAGCGGTTCGCGCCCAACCGGCAAACCCCTTTGAAAACAGGAGAAAATCCGCCTCGGGCAAGCGGTCTGAACGGGTTCGAAAGGGTGATAGTGGCGGAGAGAGAGGGATTCCACTCCGCGAGACCACTCGAGCGCAGGACTCCGCCAATTCTTCGAGGCGGCCAACGAGTTGCGATACTCGGAGCGATACCGCGGCCGATACCGAGCGTCAAGTTACTGTACTGATCGTAGCCGCAAATCAATGAGGTGGCTGCAAGCCTGAGACTGCATCTGTTCCTCCGTCGTTACCACCGTCGGGGTCGTCGGTCGGCCTTTCCGGATCAGGACCCGGATAGTCTCGGTCCCTCATGTACCTCCATATCTCAAAATAGCCCCGGTCTGACTTTTCGATCGGACCGCAAAAGATCGTCAATGGATCCCGGTCGATAATCACGACCGTCTCGAACCACTCGAGCAAATCGTCCGGAAGCCTCCGGTGAATTTCTGCGACGGATGGGTGCTCGAGAAAATCCCTCCGTCCGTGACGTGCTCTGAGGACGTCGCGGATCAGAAGTTTCATCGGGCGTCGGGTTTCGGTGTGGTGCATACGAATTTCTCCTGAAAAATGGTGCAAAGATTGTTGGTCGTGAGGTGGACAAAAGCCAAGCGAGAACAAGGAAAAGCCAGACCACCCTTCGTCGCGGCGTCACACGACGTCGCTTCCGGAAACGGACAAGGGCGTCGTGCCGCCATCTATCGAGACACGATCGTCGGCGTCCGCGAGAGATCAATGATTCAAAACTGGATTTCCGCGACCTAATACCCATGGCCACCTCCGGAAGGCACTGTGAGGGCCGTTTCTGACGTCAACAGATTTGGATTTTCGATGATTTCGGGCTCCAACCGCCTTTTCAGGCGGTAGACCTCACGAGACGTCGCGGCCTGAATCAGCTCGGAATTGCGTACGGCCCCTTCAAGTTCCGACGCCCGTTGTTCGGCGCGACGTCGCAACGCCGCTTCTTCCGACGCCTCCCGGGAGAGGTTTTCGATCTGCTGGGCGAATTCAAATCGGACCTTCTTCCGGATCCTTGAAGAGCTCAGGCCGTCCCAGATGGACCGGACAAACGCTCCTGCTTTTCGATATGGCGCGACCCTGGAAAGGATTCGTGCCGCTTCCAGCTTGGCGCGTTCGAGGGCACCCTGCGCCTGCCGTTCAAGGTGATTTGCCCGGGCTTGGGCCGCCTTCGCTTTCGACGCCCGAAGCTCCGCGTCCTTCCGGATGTCGGTTGCTTCCGCTTTGATCCTGTCTGCGTACGCGGAGCCTTTGGACTTCACAGCCTCTACATACTTGGCGGCTCGCTCTTCCGCCGCTTTCACGGCTTGCGCTGCCACCTGCTCAGCATGCCATGCTTCCCTGGATAAGCGACGTCGCGCTGGCCCCAGTCGTGTGAGCCCAGAAGGTACCCCGACGGCCCTATGATATGAATCCTGCCACCGACGCATGGCGTCGCGATAGGCGCGATCACCGCGGCGGTTGAGTTCCTTTTTACTCTCTGTATCAGGAGCGGAACCCATAATCGCATGTTTAGCTTCATGCCCA
>NZ_SMMF01000584.1:0-2108 GCF_009711355.1 Roseibium sp. RKSG952
CCAGGGAATAAATCCCATATGCGCCGTGCCCGCACTCTTAACCCCTTCCTAAAGGAAGGGATTTACCGCGCTTCTGGATCAGGCGGCCAATCGCGAGTTTTTCGTCCTGAAGGATGAATTCTGTCTGCGCTTCTTGTACTTTCGAATGACCCCGACGGGTACCTTGCGCTTCTCGATGACCTTCTCGTTGATAGGATCCCACCTGGCCGTAACAAAGCCTTGTTCGCTCTTCAGGTGTGCCTCCAGTAGGATTGGAACGCGGGCGACGGGCTGAAGGCTGCGTCGGCTCACCATGTAGACGATCCCTTCGCCTGGTTCTGCGACATCCCGGACGCCGGCCTCCAATGCGATCTTCGCGTGAGCTTCGAGATGCTGAGCCTTGCCGTGCACCGGAATGGCGAACCTCGGGCGGATCATGTCGTACATTTCCGCGATCTCGTTTCCGGTCGCATGACCTGTGACGTGAAGGGGGAGTCCCTTATACTCCCTCTGATGGATTGTAGCACCGTGATGCTGAATCTTGGAGAAGATCTCCCCTACCTCGATCTCGTTGCCCGGAATGATGCGGGCGGAGTGAACGATGGCATCGCCTCTCATAAGATCCGGGAGACGTTTGTCGTCGCCGTGGGCTAGTCGCGCGAGCGCGGCATTCGCCTCCCCTTGCGTCCCGGTACAGATGAGGACGATCTTGTCGCGCTTGTGATCCTTCAACTTGTAAAGGTCGGTGATCAGCTCGGGAGTGTTCTTCAGCAGGCCGGCGGTGTGTGCGGCTTCGGCATTTCGAATGAGGGAGAATCCGGCCAGTGCGACCTTGCGTCCCGCCTTCGTTGCCGCGTTCGCGATTGACGACAGCCGTGCGATATTCGAGGAGAAGATCGAGACGACAACCAGTCCCTTTGTGTCCCTGCAAACGGCTTCCATGCCCTTTGCGACATCGGATTCGGAGGTTGTTTCGCCAACCAGGTGCGCGTTGGTGCTGTCGCAGACCATCGCCCGAACGTTGGCTCGTCCGACCCGCTTCAGGGCTGCGAAGTCCGTTGGCTTTCCGATGACGGGATCGGGGTCGAACTTCCAGTCGCCGCTGTGAAAGACGGTTCCGGCTCCGGTTGAAATTGCCAGGGAAACGCACTCCGGAGCGGAATGGGTCATTCGGATCGTCTGAATCTTGAACGGCCCGATTTCGACCCCCCTACCCGGCTGAAACTTAATGATGGATGCGAATTTCCCTGACTTCTTCTCCTTGAGCCGAGCTCCGATGACCTCGGCTGCATAGGGCGTTGCGTAGATCGGACACTTCATCCTCGGAAACAGACGGTGAATTGCCCCGATGTGGTCCTCGTGCGCGTGGGTGACCACGAGCGCCTCGATATCCGGAAGGATTCTCGCGAAGGATTCGGGGTCCGGATAGATGGCCTCTACACCTTCGACGTGCTTGGGAGCGAACATGGAGCCCGCGTCGACGAGAATCCATTTCCCATCGTAGCCATAGAGGGTCCAGTTCATGCCGATACGACCGACACCTCCTACAGGGCAAACGAGGATGTTTTCCTTGGTTGGTCTCGGAAATTTCTTCGACAAGACCTGCTTGCTGCAGGATGCTCTCGGAACGGCGCTCTGCGTGCCGGGAGCATTCACGATGTCGTTGGACATCTGCTTATGTTCTGTTTTCATCAGGGTCTTTATCAATGATTGGACAGCATTTGTCAACACGAATCCTTATAGCAAATAATGTTGACGTATTGCATTCGCGCTGGCAACTTGGGATTGACAATTCAAACAACTGATCGAATCAAGGATTCGCATGACCATCTACTGCTACGGCCGATCAGTCGTCCCTTGCGGCCTGATTTAGGCCGTGCCGCCTAACAGCTGATCAGTACCAAAACTCAAGGAGTTTGATCATGACTAAATGGAAACGTCCGCTCCAGATGCTGATTGGCATCTGGAAGGTGGGTAAGAAATGCAACGATACCGATCTTGTTGACGCGTCTCTTTCCGGGAAACAGAAGTGGCTGAAGGAACAAGCCTACGCCGACTCGGTTATTTTGTTCGACGATCCGGACTGCACGGTTGCCGTTCCGATGACGGTTGAGGCAGCCAAATGGTGG
>NZ_SMMF01000416.1:0-886 GCF_009711355.1 Roseibium sp. RKSG952
GCGCGGCAAACCCCTTCCTTCAGTGAGGGGCAAGAGCGCACCTTGCGCAGCGAGGTATTAAGATCCACTACCATGTTCTTCAACGCATTGCCTGACAGACCTGCGCCGAATGTGGTATGGACGATTCTTATGGCCGGAACGCTGCCATCGCCAAGTGAACGGGAAAAAACCCGTCAGCAACTCGAATCTCGTCGCGCAGCCTGAAGGCTTGCGCTTCGCTAAAAATCTCCGTCCTTTAGGGCGGGGAAGACGTTAAACGGTAGAGATGTAGTGCATTGCGTATGAACGCATACGGAGAAAATCCATGAACGCCGAAGAATGGAAGGGTCGCCGACACTGGTCGCCTGATCGTCCGAACAATCCAGAGAACGCCCACCTCGGCGCGATCGGCATCGAACTGGAAACGGGGAGCGGCAAGATCGAGATCGACCAGACCACCGCCGTCGGCGGGTTCCTGGAGCTGCACCACGGAGAGCCTTTGAAGGGCGCTCCCGGGGATTTCAAAGCTAGGATGGACGAGCTGGGACGCTTCCTGACGAAGGCAACACCAGTCCCGGATGCCGTCAGCATCATTTCGGGCGAGCCGGCGATCATCTATCGGACGCAGGAGGTAACGCTCCTCTTGACAATCGACGAGGCGAAGCGACTCGTTCTCAACGCCCTGTCACGCGAGGAGTTCGAGGCGATTATCCAAAACGCAGGTGCGATCTGGGAGCTTCACGACGATTTCTACGATCCTGAAAGCGGTGAAGCCTTCCAGCCAAGGATAAATGTCCCCGGCCAGACGCCCCTGGAAGAGCTTTAGTGGCGAACGAAGGTCTATCTGAAGTCCATCGGCTGGGAATAGGTATCCACGTTAACGTCTTCCGCGCCCTGAAGGACGGGG
>NZ_SMMF01000562.1:0-1887 GCF_009711355.1 Roseibium sp. RKSG952
GCTGAGAAGCACTTCGCGCCAGCTTTGTGTACTTTCCCTTATGCCAGTCGTTGTATTCCTCGCTCCAGTGGGCGGACGAGACCGATGCCATGATCCGCACGGTCGTGGATACTCACCGTTTAAACGACAAAACACCTTACCAGATCATCCGAATTTTAGTATCTCCCTGAGTGTTCCACAAACAAGGGGTTGGGTAATTACAACGAGTGCTTGAAGTGTTTTAAAGAGTGCTCGCCGATGAAGTTGACACGGCCCCAAAGGACCAACACTGAAGACAATGACGAACAATATACAGCTTACAGACACAGTCCGGAAGTTTCGCGAAGCACTGGAGGTTTTCCATAAGCTTGACGCTGAAATCCCAATTCAAACCGTCCTGGCATATCTCCATGCTGTTGAGAAGCCGGGACAGTCGGTCACGGAGATCAGTAAACTGTTGGAGACCAACGTTAGTACAGTGAGCCGCCAGCTAGCATCCTTGACCAAGACACACCGCAACGGCCTTGCTGGTTATGATCTATTGGTAGCAAGGGACGACGACCAAGATGATTGCATCAAGAAGATGTACCCGACGACCAGAGGGTGTAATCTGATGGAAGAAATTGAAAAGATCATTAAGTGAGGTCATCGCGTCAGGTTCCAGCGAGACAACGCTAGACTCACTTTGAGAAAGCTTAGTAAGGCGGGAGAGCAATCAGTTTCCCGCCCCTATGTCCACCCCTCCTGCGTTTTCAGGGCATACTCAGGGCATACAAGGTTTCTCTGTATCACGGTGCTTCCGACGTGCTCGAAACCAGTGCCGTACCTTGCGATCAGCATTAGGTTACAAAGGGTGTCAAAAAACCCCTTTTAATGGTTGTTACCGAATTGGTTTTACCTCGAGAGATTGGGTCGCCCGAGGTGGCCCGTCGTAACGCAAGTTGCCCCCGGGGTTGAAAAACCGCTCGAGCACCGGCTGGCAGGGGTCCAGGAAATTTCCCGGGTCGGCGCCCCTCTGATCTTGAAGGAAAAGATGTGATGTCCCCGCCGGCCCGCCGGACAAAAGAGGAAATGGGAGTCGAGGACTGACTGCCGGGTGTCAAAACACCCCTTTTAATGGTTGTTGCTAAATTGGTTTTGCCTCGAGAGACTGGGTTGCCCGAGGTGGGCCGTCGTAATATTCAAAGCCGAATTCGACCCACATTTTTTCGAAAAAACCCTCGACCTCCTCGAGCGAGTAGTTCGCTATCGAGTGAGAAACGTCACTCACGGCATCGTCCTTCAAATTGAACTGAACGTTTGCCCACATGCTTCTGGCGACAGGCTTTTTAAGCAGATAGCTGAAGTCCCATTCGGTGAAGTTGACAAAATACCGAATCCCCAGTTCGTCTGTAATCCTTTTTTGCCAAAGAGCGACAAATCCATCCCTTCCTGCTACGTGGGTCCCGGATCTGTTGTATTGGCGGTAGCCTGCATTCTCTAGAATTGCCGATGTGATCGTCATGCGTCTCTCTCATTTTCGTTTCATCGAATAAGGCGCTTCCGCGCAAGCGGGAGCGCCTTGTATCCCGCTTGCTCTTGCATTTTGCGTTATTCCAGAGAAAGCCACAAGCATGCGTCGTGCCATAAAAGTCAGATTGTGTCCCGCGAAGGATCAGCCCAAACAATTGGACTTCTGGTCCGGCGCATCGAACAAACCGCACTCGGTCCGAGATGTATTTTAAGGATTCGAAAGTTTCTTGTTTACGGCGCCCGCTGTCCGACCATATATTTCAATATAGCCTTTAGGACTCGCACCCTGAAAGCTTTGTATGAATCCTTGAGATCATTCGCGGAGTAGACGACAAATGGACGAAAAGCATTTCAATTACAAATGCGGAAATAGCGATGTGGATCGGCTCTGTCGCG
>NZ_SMMF01000292.1:0-519 GCF_009711355.1 Roseibium sp. RKSG952
GGAAGGGGTTTGCCGCGCTTCTGGATCACGGAACCGCGGGTGGTAACGACATCCACAGAGCGTCGAGGCGATCATATTACGTCAGGTGCAATGAAACTGGCACGAAGTACTACTGTGAAAGAAAAGCCTGCGCACCAGATTACAACCCAAAATTCTTAGTCAATGCACTGCGTGTCGACTCGGACGCCCCAACCAAAGACGAGTGGGGATGCCAGATTCCGAGAGAACACTATGGATACACGGAGTTTATGTATAGAGACAGCTCAGTAAGACTTCCGGACGGCAAATTATGGGAAGGCTGGACCGGGATGTCAGAAGGAGAATACAGAGACATCAAGAAGGACATAGCGGATTTCCTGGATACGTTCGAATTCGGTCCGGATGACGTTCCGGTCTCAGACATACCCAGAACACCCTGGCCGAACGTGACCGTTCCGAGGCCATAGGAGTTAACGTCTCCCCCGTCCTTCAGGGAAGGGAAGACGTTAAGAACAGTGGGCTTTTGTTGAACGTGAGCAA
>NZ_SMMF01000707.1:0-5021 GCF_009711355.1 Roseibium sp. RKSG952
TGCAGCAGGGCTGCAGGCTTGTCCAGCCATTGAATGGCGGAAGCGGATGCAATCAGGTCCGGGGATTTGGGCCAGTCCACTTCGCGAATATCGCCGCATAGGAAAGAACTGACATCTGAAAAGCTCATGAGATGTGAGGCCGGCACCAGATCATTCAGGATGATCTCTGCCGGATTAAAGGCAGCACGCATTCTATTGGTCAGATGCCCGGTGCCGCAGCCAAATTCAAAAACCCTGTCAAACTGCAGGGGCGCACAGTGATATTGCAGGCGTTCAACCAGTTTCCGGGCAATAAGCGCCTGTTCACTGGCGGCCGCATGATAGCTGTCCCGGCTGCGAAAAAAGCTCGCCCGCACTCGCTGCCTTGCGGAGGGATGTGTCATGTGAGCCAGTCTTCCCAACTCTGCGTGGCATCAAAAGGTTGGTGTGGGGCGTTGATATACCGGATTGCGCTTTCTTGTTCAGACCAGGCACTGGTCTGCGCCTTGGACGGGATGATCCGGTCTGCTGTTGAAATCCAGATCCGGTCAAATGGCAGTGGTGCGGCTGCCCCACGCCGGATAATCACTGCCAACTCTTCCCGCAGGCCTTCCATATCCGGGTTGGGGTTGCCAATTATCATGCCACAGCGCCTGAAAAACCGAGCGAGCGTTTCCTGTGACAAGGAGTTGGTCGTTGCCACAAGCACATCCGGATCTATGCCTTTGTCCCGGCACGATGGAAACGGTGTTCCGTTGACCGCAACAAGGCGATCCGGGCGATATCCCGTGGCATGAAACCAGTGAAGAGCGGACACGACGCCAAAGGAATAGGCCAGTACGGAACGGGTGTCGTAGCGGTCAGTCACTGCCGGGTCGAGGTCAAGGTGCCTGTAGTCATCCACGACCAGCACATCGTCGGACCCCTGGAGGCTCTCGAAAACACTGGAGCCGGTAGCCCAGCCACCAAAGAGCAGGATCAAACGGGAGGAGCCCTGCCGCTTCAGCCAGCGTGTTTTCATGAGAGGCTCCCGGCCAGCGCGATCATCTCCGCGGTTACGCGGGACAAGTCATGTTGCGAGATGATAAAGGGTGGCATGCAATAGATGTTGCGGCCAAAAGGGCGCAACCAAACACCCGTTTCCATTGCGCGCCGGTGTGCAACTTCCGGGTCTACCCGCGCGTTCATCTCGATGACCCCAATTGCGCCAAGGACGCGCACATCCCGGACATGCTTCAGGTCCCTGGCGGACTGAAGCTCGGCTTCAAGCTGTGTTTCGATCGATCTGACGCGGGTTTGCCAGCCGCCGTCATCCAACAAGGTTAGGCTTGCAATGGCAGCCGCGCATGCAAGCGGGTTTGCCATATAAGTCGGGCCGTGCATGAAGACACCCGGGTGTCCGGTACCGATCTGTTCGGCCACTTGCCGGCTGGTAACCGTTGCGGCAAAGGATACGTGCCCGCCGGTCAGGGCTTTGCCGAGGCATAAAATATCCGGAACCACTCCAACCGCATCCATCGCGAACAACAAGCCGGTTCTGCCGAAACCGGTTGCAATCTCGTCGAAGATCAAAAGAATGTTGTGAGCGTCGCACAGTGTCTTGGCCTGACGAATCCACTCGGGATGGTAGAAGTGCATCCCCCCAGCGCCTTGCACCAAAGGTTCCAGGATCAATGCTGCAATGCGGTCCGCATTGCATGCAAGCAGAGCTTCAAGCTCACCTAGACCATTCGCAGCTGGATCGTCAGGCCATTGATCCCGGACACTGATCGGCGGACATGGAGCAAAATGCTGAATTGAAAGTGCGCCTTGGAACAGGCCGTGCATCCCTGTGACCGGGTCGCATACGCTCATGGCCTTCCAGGTATCCCCGTGATAGCCGCCGCGGATTGTGGCGAATTCCACTTTGCCCGTTCTCCCGGCCGCCATTTGGTATTGAACGGCCATCTTCATCGCCACTTCAACCGAAACCGAGCCGCTGTCGCAGTAGAAAATCCGGTCGAGATCCGGAGGCATCAGGCCGACAAGTTTTTGACCGAGTTCCACTGCAGGCAGATGGGTCAACCCGCCAAACATGACATGCGGCATACGCTCAAGTTGTGCCTGCATGGCGGCAACAATTTTCGGATGGCGATGTCCGTGGATCGCGCACCACCAGGAGGACATGGCATCAATCATCCGGCTGCCATCGTCACATTCAATCCACACGCCCTCCGCGGTGTCTATCAAATGCATCGGGCCGGAAGCCGTGGCGTTGGAATAGGGGTGCCAAAGGTGTTTTGCGTCGAATTCCAGCGGTGTCATAGCGTGGCCCGGATATAGTCTGTATCGATTGCGCCAAAGGCCTTGGCCAATGTGATGCTGTTGAGCGGGGTAAGCTCTGGCAGGCGGCCGAGATGCTGCACAGCACACATTTGGCATATGGTCTGTTCAACCTTGTCTTCAGCGCCTCCATTGAAGATGACGCCCAGAACATTGGCTCCGGCAGCCCGCAGGGCCCGGACAGTCAGAGCCGTATGGTTGATTGTACCAAGGGCCGTTCTTGCGACGATGAGAACGGGGGCTTGCCACCTCGTAAAAACATCGAGGAAAAACGTCTGACGGTTGAGCGGGACCAAAACACCACCAGCCCCTTCGATCACCAGTGTTCGGTTGGTTTGCGGCATCGCGAGGCGGTCGGGGTCAATTTCCATGGCTTCATCTTCGGCTGCCAGATGCGGTGAGGCCGGAAGGTTCAGCCGGTAGCATTCCGGTATGATCCGGGCTCCGGTCAACTTCGAAACCCATGCGCTGTCCGTAGTCTCCTGCAGGCCCGCCTGAACCGGCTTCCAGTAGTCGGCTGCCAGCACCTGAACGAGTCCCGCAGACACCACTGTCTTCCCGACGCCGGTATCCGTACCGGTCACAACAAGGCTGGACATGAAGTCTCCCGCATCTGGTTGCCGATTGCCTCAAACAGGTTCGAAATATCGGATGTGTTCACATGCCCGGTGATGGAGACACGAAGCCGGGATGTTCCGGGCGGAACCGTCGGAGGCCGAATCGCGCGCACGTCAAATCCCTGATTTTGAAGATCTTGTGCCCGCATCAAGGAAAGATAGTCGTTGCCAACGAGTACCGGAACTATCTGGGTTTCCAATCCGGCCAATCCCAGGAACCGGTGGGCTTCCTTGTGGGCATGGTTAATCCTGTCCCATGCTGCAAGAGCCAGCTCCGGGCTCTCGTCGAGCATCTTCAATGCAGCGCGGACAAGTGCAGCGGTCAAGGGAGGCGGGGCGGTAGCAAAGATGAAAGGCCGGGCGCGGTTGATCAGTATGTCGATCATAACACGGGGACCGCATAGCAAAGCTCCCGAGACCCCAAGTGCCTTGCCGCATGTGTGAAGGGTCAATGTATCTGACTTCAAATCCGATGCCAGTCCGCAGCCTCGTCTCCCGAACAAACCTGTTGCATGGGCTTCATCCACGACAAGGATCGCCCCAACCGATTGCGCGAGGGCGTCAAGGTCCCGAAGCGGGGCGAGGTCGCCTTCCATGGAATAGACACTTTCGACCACGAGCCAGATCTGGCCCCGCCCGCCTGCTGTGCGCCAGGCCTGAACGATTTCGCTGGCATGCGAAATGTCGTTGTGCCGAAAGCATTTTTTGTCGGCTCGTCCAAGACGCATGCCCTCATGCGCGCTGGCATGAACTAGAGCGTCGTAAAGAACCAGATCGCCAGCGGCAGGCAGGCAGGAAAAGACGGCCTGATTGGCCTGAAACCCTCCGCCCATAAAAAGTGCCGCCTCCGAGCCGAAAAAGCGAGCGGCTTCCCGTTCGAGGCCTTCATGCTCGGGCGAATTGCCACGCAACAATCTCGAGCCCCCCGCGCCCAGGGCAACCTTGCGCTCAAGGGCCTCAGCTGCCGCCTTGTAGAGAGCAGAAGATGCTGACAACCCGAGATAGTCATTGGAGGAAAAATCCAGCCCGCGGGCTGGTGTCAGGGAACGCAGCCGGTTTCTCGCTTTGAGCGCATCAAGTGTTTGTTCGAGGCGGGTGGTCATGCCGGTCTGGTCTGCGGCTGCTTTTCTTCGGTCCCCGTTTCCATTGCCGAAATGCCGAGCTTTTGGAAAAGGAGATGGTCCGCATCTTCCTCCGGGTTTTCAGCGGTCAGCAGCGTGTCACCGACAAAGATTGAATTTGCTCCTGCAAAAAAACACATGGCCTACATCTCGTCGCTCATGCCACTGCGGCCCGCAGAAAGCCGTATATGAGCCTTCGGCATCATGATCCGGGCAAGTGCTATCATGCGGACAAATGCGATCGGTTCCAAAGGTTGGGCCTCTGCCAGAGGAGTGTTTTCTTGCGGCATCAGCATGTTGATGGGAACAGAGTCGGGCGGCACCTGCAGATTTGCCAAGGTGACCAGCATGTCTATCCGGTCATCGAGCGTTTCCCCCATACCGAGAATGCCGCCGGAACAGACCTTTATTCCGGCTTCGCCGACCCGGTTCAGCGTATCGATCCGGTCGGCGAATGACCGTGTCGAGATGATTTCAGGGTAATATCGCTCGGACGTATCGATATTGTGATTGTAGTAGTCCAGCCCGGCGTCTCGGAGCGCTGCAATCTGATGGTCCGACAACATGCCAAGGGTCATGCAGGTTTCCATACCCAGGGCCTTCACGCCCTCTACCATGGCGACAAAGACATCCATCTCCCGGTCTTTCGGCTCCCGCCAGGCGGCGCCCATGCAATAGCGACCCGCTCCGAGTTCGCGAGCCTTTTTGGCTTCCCCAATTACCTTCTCGACGGCAATCAGTTTGGAAGCTGAAAGTTTGGCCCCGTTCCGGGCGGATTGAGAACAATAGGCACAATCCTCTGGACAGCCTCCGGTCTTGATTGAATGCAGTTTCGACAACTGTACCTGATTGGGGTCGAAATGGGCCCTGTGTGTCGTGTGAGCTTGATGAAGCAGATCCATAAACGGCAGATCATGAACAGTCTTCGCCTTGCGCAAGGTCCAGGGTCTACGGGTGCATTTCATTTTATCTATAAAAATCC
>NZ_SMMF01000679.1:0-3933 GCF_009711355.1 Roseibium sp. RKSG952
CCCTTATGGCGAACCGAACCTGGCCGTTGCATTGCTGCACTTCGCGGCTGAAGCCACCACGACCGGATACGGCCCCGTAATCATCAGCGAAACTCCGGACTTCTCATGAGGTCCCCTAAAGCGTTATAGAGGGCGCGACTGGTGCCGAACGCACCCAAGAACCATCACCAAGAAAAGCTGCCATGACTGACTATCTCGTCGCCGCCCTTTACAAGTTTACCCCGCTCGACGATTTCGAGGCCATGCGGGAGCCGCTCAAGGCGTTTTGTCAGGCGCGCGATGTGCGCGGTAGCCTGCTGCTCGCAAGCGAAGGCATCAACGGGACCATCTGCGGTCCCGAAGCTGGTGTGCGCGAGGTGTTGGCGCATTTGCGGTCCGACCCTAGGCTGAGCGACTTGAACCACAAGGAATCGTGGAGCCATCGCCATGTCTACAAGCGCATCAAGGTGCGTCTGAAACAGGAAATCGTCCGCCTCGCTGTCGACGGCATCGACCCGAATGAAATCGTCGGCACTTATGTCAAGCCTGAAGACTGGAACGCGCTGATCGAAGATCCGGAGGTGGTCGTGATCGATACACGAAACGACTATGAATATGCCTTCGGAACGTTTGAACGCGCGGTGAACCCGGAAACGCAGGCTTTCCGCGAGTTTCCCGAGTGGGTGGACCAGTCCGAGGACCTTAGGAAAAAGCCGAAAGTGGCCATGTTCTGCACCGGTGGCATCCGCTGCGAAAAGGCGACCGCCTGGATGCTGAAGCATGGCTTCGAAGAGGTGTTTCACCTTGAAGGCGGAATTCTGAACTATCTCGAAAAGGTGCCCGAAGACAAAAGCCTCTGGAAGGGCGAGTGTTTTGTCTTTGATGACCGCATTTCCGTTGACCACAAGCTGGCGCCCAAATGGGGCTCCTGGATTCCGGACGAAGCCAAACATGTGATCAACGAAGATACGGACTACGCCGGGGAGTAGGACCCCTATTGAAGCCGTGAAAACGGCGCCGAAGGGCGCCGTATTTTTTTGTCAGCCGGTCCTGAACAGGTTTGTCGGCAGTCCCTTAGCGTCATGGCCTTCGATCAGAAACAGGCCGCCCGACAGGGTGTCCGGTTCGAATGCGGTCGGGTCTGCGGGCGGCTTCAGGCTTGTGACCACAAGCTGGTCGAGATCCGGACCGCAGAAGCAGGGCATGGTCGGTTTCGGCACCGGCAGCTTGATGGTCTGAATGCATTCGCCGTCCGGGCTGAAGCAATTGAGAACGCCTGCCGAAACGCCGGCGCTCCAGTAGTTGCCGTTTGCATCGACCGTTGCGCCATCCGGGCGCCCGTTTTCGTTGGTCTGCTGGGCAAACAGCATCTTGTGACCCAATGTGCCGGTGTCCGGTTCAAAGGCGTAGGCCTCGATCCAGCCGGGGCTGCTGTCGGCGTGATACATGGTTGTGCCCGATGGCGACCAGGCCAGTCCGTTGGAGCATTGCAGGCCGTCGCGGATCTGGTGGACGTCGCCTCGGCCGTCAATCCGGTAAAGACCGGCGATCGGTTCGCGCGGACTGCTGGTGTCCAAGGTGCCGACCCAGAAGGCCCCGTCCGGGCCGACCTTGCCGTCATTCAGGCGCGTCTGCGGCAATTCGGTTTCGACCTCCGCGAGCAGCTTTTCCTCCCCGGTCGCCGGATCGAACAGGACAATCCGGTCCCAAACGGCAACCACAAGGCGGCCGTCATCGGTCAGGCCAAAGCAGCCAACCTCGTTGTCAAAGGCCCAATGCCGGATGTCGCGTGTGTTCCAGTCCAGGGCATAGATCGTGCACCCTTGGATGTCGGTCCAGAACAGACGGCTTGTTGTGGGATCCCAGGTCGGGCATTCGGCAAGCTGGTAAGTCGTGTCGATAAGACGCGTAATCGAAATAGGCACCTTGTTTTTCCTAAGGCCAATCCATGATTGAAGTTGCCGACTATAGAGACAAGCCAGCCGGGCGTCGACCGGCTAGTGTGTTGAAAAAGATCGGGAGAAACAGGCCTCACTCCGGCCCCAGGTGAAACGAGGTCTTGCGGACGATCGGACGGATGGCGAACAGCGATTTCATCCGGGCCACGCCGGGCAAGCGTGCCAGTTCCTCCCGGTGAATGCGCTCGAAATCCACCGGATCCGCAGCCGCAACCCGCAGCATGTAGTCGGCGTCGCCGGCCATCAAGAAGCATTCCATGATTTCGTTTGAGCGCGCGGCCGCCTTTTCGAAGGCCTCAAGGACTTCGTTTGACTGGCCCACAAGGCTGATTTCGACAAACACATCCATGCGCTTGCCGATTTTGCGTTGGTCCAGAAGGGCGACATATTTTGAAATGACACCGGCTTCCTCCAGTGCCCGCATGCGGCGCAGGCACGCAGAGGCCGACAGCCCGACCTGCTCGGCCAGGTCGGCATTGGCGATCCGGCCGTCGCGCTGAAGAATGTCAAGAATCTTGCGATCAATCCGGTCGAGTTTCACGAGACTGCCTCTGGTGCATGATATTCGATTATTTATAAATTTGATGCAATAATATTGCGTAAAATGAACGATTGGAAACCATAAAGCAAGCACCTGCGGCGGAAGTCGGCGTAAACTGAAAGGGCAATCTTGCATTCAAGAGGGGAAACGTCATGCGCATCGGGGTTCCGAAGGAAATCAAGCATCAGGAATACAGGGTCGGGCTGACACCGGACAGCGTTCGCGAGTTCACCGCTCATGGGCATGATGTCTATGTCGAAACCAACGCAGGGGCGGGAATTGGTGTGGACGATTCCGCCTATGAAGCGGTTGGCGCGAAAGTTCTGGGGACGGCTGCGGAGGTGTTCGAGACCGCCCAGATGATCGTCAAGGTCAAGGAGCCCCAAGCGGTCGAGCGCGCCGTGCTGCGCCCGGATCATATTCTGTTCACCTACCTCCATCTGGCACCAGACGCTGCGCAAACCGCCGATCTGGTGAAGTCGGGCGCGACCTGCATCGCCTATGAAACGGTTCTGGGTGCAGACGGCAGCTTGCCCTTGCTGGCGCCCATGTCCCAGGTTGCAGGGCGCCTGTCGGTGATTGCCGGTGCGAAGGCTCTTGAGAAGGTACATGGCGGTTCCGGCACCCTGATCGGTGGCGTTCCTGGCGTTGAGCCTGCCAAGGTCGTTGTCATTGGCGGCGGGGTTGTCGGCTCTCACGCAATCGCCATGGCGCTGGGCCTTGGGGCCGATGTTACCGTTCTGGACCGGAACGTCTCGGTTCTGGAAAGCCTGTCCAAAACCTACGGGGCGGCCTTGAAGACCGTCTATTCGACCGCATCGGCGCTGGAGACACAGGTTCTGGAAGCGGATGTGGTGATCGGGGCGGTTCTAGTTGCGGGTGCGGCTGCGCCGAAGCTGGTGACGGCCGAAATGGTTCGGCGGATGAAGCCGGGGTCCGTTCTGGTCGACGTTGCGATTGATCAGGGCGGGTGTTTTGAAACATCCCGCGCGACCACGCATTCGGACCCGACCTATATCATCGACGATGTGGTGCATTACTGTGTTGCCAACATGCCGGGCGCGGTTCCGAGGACTTCGGCCTACGCGCTGAACAATGTAACCTTGCCGTTTGCGCTGGCATTGGCGGACAAGGGCGCGCGTCAGGCCCTTCTGGACGACCCGCTGTTCTTGCCGGGCCTCAACGTCCATGGGGGCAAGGTGACTTGCAAGGCTGTGGCTGATTCGCTTGGCTACGACTATGTCGCCCCGCAAATGGCGCTCGGCACCGAAGCTGCAAAGGCCGCTTGAGCGGGGCCGGAGTCTTTGGAACATCGAGCGAGAGGCGGGCGAACAGCCCGCCTTCTTGAGGCCGCTGCATAGTGCCGGTCTGTGCAGCTGAACGCGCGAATTCTGCCCATTATCATCTATTCGGGATAGAGGTGAAGTGTTCACGGAACGCCGTTCAAGGCGGTTT
>NZ_SMMF01000418.1:0-896 GCF_009711355.1 Roseibium sp. RKSG952
AGGCGGACGCATCGGAACTGGCGCGCTTGCATGAGGAGAACAAGGCCTCTGAACATTGAGCGGGCACAGATATACTGTAGAAGGATCAAAACATGAACATCGACAGTGCTACACAATCTCCCAATGACAGCGTTGATGAGGCTTTGATTTCGAGACAAGTTAAATGACAGTTGATGGTGGATTTTTCGCGAACATTCCAACCCTCTTGATTTGGTTCAAAAACGTCCGTTTAAGTGACTTGCGTCATCCGGAGCTTCTGCAGCAGCAGCCAAAATTTATCCTGCCGTATATCTGTGCCCGTTCAATGTTCAGAGACCGAAGGGGGCGAGCCCCTTCGCCACTCGTTTATGCTGCCAGCTGGTAGTGCGACTCGTGGGAATCGTTTACCTGGTGGATATTGATTGGTTGAAATTCCGCAGTAGGAATGCTCCGTCTGGAAATCTCGCCAATTGCCATGTCCACGTCCAATTCAAGCTTCTCGATCACGAGCTTGCGAATGATGGTTTCCGCAAGGCTATCGATCGGGTATTCGCCACGCTCCCAACGACCGACAGTCTGTTTGTCGTTGTGTAGAACATCCGCCAACTCGGCTTGAGTAAACCCCATTTCGGTTCTCAGGAAACGTAGCTCATCTCCGCTAATGCCTTGGCCGTGTGTCACGATCCCATAGGCGATAACCTGATGAAGTTCGTTGATGGCCTGGACGATGATTGCCTCATCGCCACCGTTGTCAATGATGGGCTCAATACCGTGGATGTAGACGTTTTCCAGTCCGCATTCAGTGTAGTGGTGTGTGCTCATCGTACTCTCCAATTATGCTGCCGGCCTGAGTTTGGTAGTCGTCAACCCACTTAACGTCTTCCCTACCCTGAAGGACGTGGATTTTTAGCGAAGCG
>NZ_SMMF01000106.1:0-260 GCF_009711355.1 Roseibium sp. RKSG952
GCCAAGGGGATCAAGAGCGAAGGAGCCGATGCGGCGATCGTCAACACTGGTTCGATCCTGTCAAGGCAATCCGACGGTATAGATTCGACCGGTGCAAATGCGTCGATTGCCAATGGCGGTACCATCACGACAGAGGCTGAAACCACTTACGGGATCCTCTCAGAGGGTTCAAACGTATCCATCACCAACACCGGCGGCGTCTCCACATCCGGTAACTTTGCCCACGCAATTGCTGCGGCTGCCGACAATGCTAGCGTCAC
>NZ_SMMF01000612.1:0-2517 GCF_009711355.1 Roseibium sp. RKSG952
GCTCTCGTTTTTGAAGGATTCAGTGATGGTTATTGCACGCGACTGACTGAAGGCAGATCCGTCTGAAAACAAGCCTATGGAAAATTAAGTTATCAGATCAAGTCTCAACTTTCACAAATTGCGCATTGCCGTAAGGTAATGATGCTATAGAAATATGCTGTCATAGACGCTGAGATCTAGTCCGCTTTCATATGTTGCCAGACCCCCTGTGTATGACAGATCGGCATCGTCATATCCATCAATGGCCAGATAAGAATCCGCCGAAAGCTCGCTGGTACCGGTCACCAATTCAATTCCCATAAAATCCGTATATTCGATCACAAGCAAGCCATCGATTGTCGTCGTGTTTCCATCTTCATCGGTGGTTGTGCCTGCATATTCGTCATAGTAGAAAATTATGCTGTCGCCTTCATCTTCATTGAAGTCGGTGATGGTCACGTTCGTACCACCGGCGACGATAAAGGTGTCCGCCCCGTCGCCACCGGTCAGGATATCACCGTCACCAGTCGAGATGAGAACATCTTCGCCATCACCTCCATAAAGTTCGTTTGCGCCGTCACCGCTGACAAGAACATCGTCGCCGTCGCCCCCATAGATCGTATCGTCGCCATCCGCCCCGAAAAGGACGTTGTCACCGTCGTCACCGGTGATCGTGTCATCATAGTCGGTGCCGTAGACATTCTCGAAATTGATCACCGTATCAATGTTGCCAAAGCCGTCATCGCTGACAGTCTCAGCAGACAGGTCTACAATGATGCCGTCATCCGTGTTCAGGAAGTAAAGTGTATCCGTGCCAGCACCGCCGTCGAGGTAATCGGAGCCGTTCCCGCCATCAATGTGATCGTCGCCGGACCCTCCGTAAATAACGTCATCACCGCCAAAACCATAAAGCGTGTTGTCGCCGTCGTCGCCGGTGATGCTGTCGGCGGAATCACTGCCCCAGATATTCTCGATGCTATAGAGGCGGTCGGTATCGCCGAACCCGTCATCGGCCAGCGCATAAGTGCCGTTGCTATCTTCATAGGTGGTCGACAGGTCGACAGTTATACCACTGATTGAATCAGTATAAGCAGACGTGTCGGAACCGTCCCCGCCGAAAATATAGTCGTCTCCGGCTCCACCCTGGATCCAGTCATCACCGTCAAAGCCGTAGATCTGATCGTTTCCGTCATACTGGGCTCCGGCATAACCGGCAATCGAAGAGTCCGGGATGTAGCCATAGATGACATCGTCATAGTTGTCACCAACCAGCATATCATCCGAGTGAGTCCCGTAAACATACCATCCATAGGAGGCACCCATGATGATATACGAGGTCCCGGACAGCGAATCACTACCGGTATAGTCAATACTACCGTTGGATTTAAACCCGTAAGCCTCGCCATCGGAGGTCACGACAATAGCGTTCATCCGCATTGAGTAGTAGAAGGCCTCGACCATTTCCTCAGACCAGTCGGAGACGTCGTCACCAAAGACTTCGCTTGCATCGGCGAAATTGATATCCGCAACAATATCTGAGGAATCGCCATTGTCATAGGCGACCGCAAAGCCCCAACCGCCATTGTCGGTCGAATCATCCAACCAGACATTCGACATGGTTGACGAATAAATTGGAATCACCAGCACATCTTCAGTGGGGTTGAAATCCGTGATCTGGGCATATCCAGGCGTCGGATCACCGGACTCGGTAGACACGGTTGCACTGTCAATCGTATCCCAGTTGCTCAGGACGGCCCACGCTGCTGTATTCACCCAGCTAACCGCTGAAATACCAGTTGCGCTTGCAAGTATTGTGGTTATCGTTTTTGTAACGGATGTTGCTACATCGTCCCATTCGACCGTGGTGGTGGTTGATGTACTGGTATCAGCAACATCCCCAAGGATAAAGGTGTCGGCCCCTGCTCCACCGGTCAGTATGTCGCTTTCACCGTCGAACAAGGATCCGGAATAAAGCCAATCATTCCCGTCGCCACCATACAGACTGTCATCGCCGTCACCGCCGTACAGAATGTCGTCGCCTTCCTCTCCGTAGAAAGTGTCATCCCCCTCGTAGCCATAGGCAATGTCATCTCCAAGGCCGGCAAAGTAAATTACGTCTTTCGCTTCTACATAGGTATCGCCAAGATCTTTATAGGAAACAGAATAAAAGATATTATCTTCATCACTTCCGACCACCAAGCCATAATAGTCGAATGCCATCCAGAAGCTTAATACTTCACCTGAATTGTAAACATAACTATTATCTATTTCTTCCTCGTCCACATTCGCTTGGTAAACGCCATAGTCAACGATAAAAGCCCAACCGTCTTCCGCGTAGACCGTCCCCTCTGACTCATAATTTACAATCGCGGCATAGGCATCACTGGATACCTGCACACCGTCATCGGTTACATAATATCCGGTGGTTTCATCATATGTGTACGTCGTCACTTGATTAACTCCTTTTGCGACGATATTTGCAATTTTCATCGGTGTAATAAGCTACAGTTGCTATCAAAAATGCGCGTTAATTTATAT
>NZ_SMMF01000450.1:0-1047 GCF_009711355.1 Roseibium sp. RKSG952
GAGCGCTTGGCTTTCGCGGCTCTGTTTGTCTGGATTACGACGGCGGTTGGTGCTTTACCGGGGCCGGGAGTACTATTCGATGTGACGATTTTCCGAACGGAGACAGCTATGGATTATTCCGGGATCATGGGCCTCGCGATGCAGATGATCGTTGGTCTCGAAGGTGCGACCGGCGCGCAGATCGCTATTCTTGACCGTATCGAGAACACTCATCAGTTCTGGGTGAATACAGCCGCCGTTCTTTGCGAAAAGACGGGCGATCCGTTCTGCGAGGAGGATGTCAGGTTCATGACCGCGAACACGGAGCCGGCTGGAATGTCGCGGATCATAGAATATTCCGTCGATGGCAAGGCGAAGCGCGTGTGCGCCGTTCTTCCACCGGTGGAGACCATCGATCCAACCTACGTCGCCGAGGCGTTCGGTCAGGGTATTCCGGCCATCGGTCAGACCCCGGGGACGCAGGAGACAGCCGCATGGCTCTCGCTCTACCACGCTGCTCATTGCCTGGACGGCGAGCTTAGTGAAATCGAGGACGAGAGGGCGGCGACATTCGCCACGCTGGGGCTAGCCATTCTCCAGGGGCACCCGGGGTTCACTCCCGGGATTCACCGGGCCGACTGGCGCAAACTCGCCGTCATGAGCGGCTACGGAAGCGCCTATTGGGGCGCCGGTATAGCCGAAAGGGTGTTCCTCGACATGTGGAAGACGGAGGCGGCCGAAGAGATACGGGCGACGCTCAATTGCGATATCACCGTCGTCGGAAACACGTCGATCGACATCGAGAGCATTCCACGAGACACCAAGATCCCTGACGACGAGCGCTGCGTCGGTCCGATCGACATGGCTACTGGTCAGCGGACGACCGGGGGAACCGGAGTGGTGAGCGATTCCAACCTATGGATCTGGATGTACGGCACGGGCGGAGTTGACGCGCCGCCGGAGCCATACGCCTATACAAAGCTGTTCGCGAGCATGCAACTCGCCGCAAGGTACGCACTGGACACCGCGAACCAACTCACGTTAACGTCTTCCCCGCCCTGAAGGACG